>VGDC01000019.1 GCA_016869895.1 Alphaproteobacteria bacterium | reverse complement strand
CATCGAAATCGTTGAATGCGACATAGGTGAAACCACCGGGGAGTGGCTCGTAACCTTCCTGATATTTGGGCTGAGCCGTAGCGGTGACGGCAGCCAGCGTGCGGCCATGGAACGAGCCGGTGAAGGTGATGATTTCACGTTTTTCGGGCGGACGGCCTTTGGAGGAAGCGTATTTACGCACCAGTTTGATGGCGGCTTCGTTGGCTTCCGTGCCGGAATTGCAGAAATAGACGCGTTTTGCGAATTTCGTGGCGCTGACGAGGGCTTCCGCAAGGCGGATGGGAGGTTCTGTGAAGAAGATGTTGCTGGTGTGCCAGAGCTTGTTCGCCTGTTCGGTGAGCGCGGCGATGAGGTCTGGGTTCGCATGACCCAAGGAGCAGACCGCGATGCCGCTGCCCAAATCGACGTATTCGTTGCCGTCCTTATCCCAGAGACGCGCGTTCTTGCCGCGATCGAGAATCATCTCGCGGGGCTTGTAGTTCGGCACATAATAACGCTGGCCGGATTCAACCAGATGTTTGGAATCGGTGGAAGGCGCGGGAATCGTAGCGGCGGAGGAGGTCGTCATATCTGCATCACCCTTTGTGGACTAAGGCTATAAGTAATTTTGCCTTACTCTGCCAATAACGGGGCGCGGTTGCAACTGCTATTACGGGAATTTTTCCGCTGTTTTATGCTGCTTTGCGGGAGAAAACCAAATCGAACGGGGTGGAGAGCGACTCGCGGAATCGGTAGCCGTCTTTTTTGAAGGTGATGAGCTTCTCAGGCGTGTCGATGCGTTCGCGGATGATCTGGCGTGCATATGCCCCGCGCGCCCGCTTGGCAAAAAGCCCGATGACCTTGAGCTGTCCGGCTTTTTCCTCTTTGAAATGCACGTTCACCCAGTTGCCGTTAATGGCCTTGGGCTGGATGGCAGAGGCATATTCCTGCGAGGCGAGGTTCACCACCGTGTCCTTGCCGCTTTTGGCGAGTTCAGCATTAAGGGTTTCCGTTAATCGTTCGCCCCAGAAGGCATAGAGGTCTTTGCCACGCGGATTCGCCAGTTTCGTGCCCATCTCCAGCCTGTAAGGCTGCATCAGGTCAAAGGGTTTCAGGATGCCATAGAAACCGGAAAGCATGCGCAGGTGCTGTTGCGCGAATTTCAGGTCGGCATCGGTAAGGGAATCCGCATCCAAGCCGTCATAAACATCGCCTTTGAAGGCGAAGACGGCGGGTTTGGAATTGGTTTCCGTGAAATCCGCCGAGAAGGCTTTGAAGCGCGCATGGTTGAGAGCCGCGAGCTTTTCGCTGATGCTCATCAAGCCTTGCAAATCGCTGGCGGAGAGTTTCTTCAAGGGCTTCAGCAGTTCCAGTGATTCTTTGAGCAAAGCGGGAGCGGAGGGTTTCAAGCCTTTCACTGTGCGTGCGTTGGTGAAATCCTGTGTCTTGGATGGGGAAAGCAGAAGGAGCATGGAGGAATCACTGCAAATTATGGAGGTCGATGGGCTGGACGATCTGGTCGAAGCGGTCGTTGGCCACGGGGGAATCGGGAACGAAGGCCTTTCTCACCAGTGCTTGCGGAGTGCCAGCGGTGATGGTGATATTGCGGTCCTCAAAGCTATTGGCGGTGAGAGAGCGGATACGGTTGGCGAGGGCGGCACCGTTTGGGGGTGTCGCACCGTTGCCGCTTTTGCCGTAGGAGATGAGCACTGCGGGAACGCGCGCGATGATTTGGCGTGTTCCGGCGTTATGATGGTCATAGATCGGGATGATGGTTGTGTTGTCGAAGTCTGTGGGCATCGGATGGCTCTGGTCGGTGCCGTAATCAAAATGCATGAAATAAGCGATGCGGCGCCCCCAACCATCGAAAGCATACTCATCAGGCAAGCCTAAATTCTTGGTGGGTACTGAACCCATGACCACCTTTTGCCTTCTGGTGGTGGCGTTGGTGTTAGCGAAGCTGGTTGCTACTCCCGGAGCAGTACCGCAGTTCGCCGCACCGCTCACCACGATGTTGTCAGGTACGGAGCGTCCGAATTCGGTGGCATTGATGCCGAAAGTCATCGGGGCGGGGCAAGGTATGGCGTTGAAGACTTTATAGCGGCTGGTGATCGCCTGCTCGATGGCTTGCATGCGGCTGAGGGTCACCCTTTCGGCGTTGACAGTCGCGCCGGTGACCATCTCCAGCATGATGGTCGCGGCGATGACCCCGATGATGGTGAGCATGATGGAGAGCTCGACCAAAGTGAATCCCGACGATTTGCGCTTCAATCCATGCATATCATTGCGCCTTTTCCCAAGGCATCAAGGCGCGCCATGAAATAGCCGTTACTCCGCGGTTTCCACTAAGCGCACCGATATCCGGAATAGGCCCTTCGATAGGGTTTCCATCTGCATCCACCCGATCAAGCAAAGTGAACACGTTACCTTCGATGCGGAAGATCAGAAGTCTTTTAACAGGACTGTTGGAAGTCTGCAGGCCAACTGCGAGGTAACGACCATCCGGCGAGAACTCGACGCGCTCGACGCGAGCATTGTCCGCGCCTCCTGAGCCTTTCAGGAATTTGGTGGCGGGGTTGATGCTGACGTTGTTGCTATGGACGATATTAGCAAGTGGGATACGTTCCCAATTGTCACCATCTTTTAATTCAAAAATGCGGAATCTCCCCCCGGGTTGGTTGAAAGCGGCAGCGAGGAAGCGTCCGTTAGGGCTGAATGCACCGGTGCGCGCTGAACCGTCAGAGGTGTTCATAGCAGCGCCATATGTTGCAACAGGGCTAGGAACATATGGTTTGTTGACGAGAGAATAACGGAAATTACCGTCATTCCGGTACATTTTCATTTCGTCATAACCTCTTGCTCCCGAGTAGATACCGGGAATGAAAAGATAACGCATGTCTGGCGTCCAGACAGGCCAGTTGGTTGATAGCTGGCCGATGGGTGGGTCGAAAGCATTAGGTACATGCTTGAATGTATTATCAGGCATTTTACGATAAAGGATGGGCTCGCCAGGCATGCCGGAGTTGTTTGCTAGGAGCAATTGCTGATTATCCGGGCTAATCTGCTGGATCAGCGTGCCGCCGTTTAGAATGTAAGTGTAGCAGCCGTTCGTGTTAGCAGCGCAGTTTGCGTCGGCAAGATTGACATTAGCGATACATGCTTGCCCGTTCGCAGAGTAATCGGCGGTATCACATTGGGTGACTTTGACGTTCTCGATCGCTCTGTCTTTACTAACGAAGTTGCGAGGGCCAGTGCGTTCATAGACACGGATGCGGTTACATCCGGCAGCTTGATGACAACCGGTCAGGTTTGCTGCACCATCCAACGAAGAGACGATGAAGAAACTATCATCATTCGCCCACATGATGGACTGCGCTTCTCCGGTGTTACGTGGATTGAAACTGGAATCGGGCAATTTATCGGTCCTGAAGCCGTCATATGTCCATAATTCAAAGTGGTTGGCAGTCGCCGAAGGTCCAGTGCCAGCCGCCATGAATTCATTCTGGCCAGAAAAACGAAAGTTGAAAATGCGCATATTCTCGGTTTGTACGAGGCTTGTATCCTCCAT
The DNA here is from genome assembly GCA_016869895.1 of Alphaproteobacteria bacterium. Taxonomy (GTDB): domain Bacteria; phylum Pseudomonadota; class Alphaproteobacteria; order Rickettsiales; family VGDC01; genus VGDC01. The sequence goes on along the minus strand of VGDC01000019.1, from coordinate 8,704 downwards.
TATGAAGCGATCTTTGCAGCGGAAATAAATGTGCCAGCCGTTTTCAGTTGCAGTTGCAAAGGTTGAAACAGCAAGGTCCGGAGTTTCCACAGCTGGCGAATCCTGCGCAGTACGCAAATCATTACGGGTCTTGAAGCGAACGACATCGTCATAGACGTTTAGGGGGTTAGCAGGATCGGAAGTATGGCTGATCAGGAAGAAGCGATTGATATAGGTTGTGGCTACACCAGCCGCATTCATTGCAGCGTTACTTTGGGTGAAGGTGTTGGTTATGCGGTTGTTCAACCGCGCACCGCCTTGCGAGAATGCACCATGACCGTCAGCTCCATGGCTGACGAGCGCATAGACTGCATGAAAGGCGATGTAATTGATGTCGTTATCCGCCGCCAAAGTCCGTGCATCGTCCACCACAACATCGAAGCATTTGGCATTTGAAGAAGTGTAATAGCTGAAAGCCGCAGTCTCGGTCGCTTGCGCGTCGATGTGGTAACTGATTTTGTTGCTGTAGCCATCAAGCGCAAACTTTTTATCCAATCCAAGTGTGACGATGGGAACCATTCCGCCCACAACACGGGTTTTCAATGGAAGGCCAGTCCCAAGGTCGGTTTTGGAGACATGCTGTGCGGCAGTGAAATTCGCGGCGGGACTGCTGCCTGTGCAGGTGGCGTTGTTCGGGTCGGGGTTCACCGCCTCGATGCCATAATTGGGGTGATCAGGGTTCAGTGTGCCATCTGCGGGGCAGGGTAAACGGTTATTCGCCGTGCGGAAAGCGAGCAAAGCGGCTTCGATGCGGTCGAGATTCTCCTGAGTGGTTTCACTTTTCTTCTGCATTGCCATGCGGTTGGCTATGGCGAAGGTGCTGCCGATGATGACCGAGATGATGAGCAGTACGATCGACAGTTCCAACAGCGTGAAACCGCGGCTGCTAAGAAGGTGTTGACGCTGTGGATTGCTCATTCCCATAACTTCCATTTTATTTCACGGTGGTTAGTGCGATATTATATTTGTCGGACAAATAAAGCTCGATTTTCAGGCGATCGCCAGCGCTGAGAGCGCGATTGTAAATAAGGATCTCGGCTACATCGCCCGTGAAATTGCGCGTGTTGGAGCCGCGCTGCTGACCCAGCAGCAAACGGGTGGTCACATTCACGCCCCCGCAGCTGATCGCCGCAGGCCGTAATGCGCCTGTGGCGACTTGCACGGCGCTGTCAGTCTGGTGTTGTGCGGCGCTGTCGACTAATGCAATCATACCCTGATTGTCACCAGCGTTCGGATTGAATATCGCGGAAATAACGTGGGGAGAGCTGTTCATACCCGGCCCACCTGTCGAAGCGTTCATGAGTGCGCAAGCGGCATTTGTGCGCACACCGCCAGGGCACGTAGGACTATCGCCTGTGATTGTATATGGGCAGTTGCTTTTGGTTGCATCCGCACCTGCATAGTTTTTGCTGGTGATGAAGAAATAACGTGGTGGAGAGCCATCCGGCTGGTCGTTGTACGGGAAGGAGAACGAGCCACCCGTCAATGCGGCATCAGGGTTGGTCGGGCCGGCGGTGATGATGTTATGCGGTTGCGGACCCATGACCACGGCAAAGAGCGTGAATTGTGTCATCGTGCCGAAATCAAGGCCGAGGCCGTCGTCCGTGGCGGGATCATCGTTGATGCCGTGCCAAGTGTCCAGCCATTCCGCGCGGCCACTCGCGCCATTGAAGTTCACTGAGGGCATGCCGTTGATGCCGCTTGATTTGTAGGTCGGCATATTGTCGGAGGAACCGGATGCCGCACCGCTCTGGCGCACGCTGCGGGCGTGATACTTATTCTGTGCTTTGTTCCGCCAAACCAGTACACAGCCGTTGTTTTTGCCGTAGGATGCATTCTTGGTGCAGACGCCGGGGGTTTGCAGGCCGAGTTCGCCCGTTCCTTCGGCCACGCCATCGCCATCAAGGTCGGATGCGTCGTACCACACCTCCAATCCAGCGAAATTGTCAGGGGAGACGATCTTGGGCTGAATATTCTTCACGCAACGGAAACCTTGGCGCGCCATCGACGGGTTGCCGAAGTAGATATTGAAGACGCCACCTGCCAGTGCAGACTGATAGTTCGCTCCGCGTGTGATGCCGTTGACCGCTGTTTCGCTGGAAGAATTGATGATGCCTACGTTGTGGTCTGTCGTACTGCCGTTTGTCGAAACAAGACCGTTGCGTGGATTGATGTCGAAGAATTCACCGAAACGGGTGGTGGGCAATATGCAAGCAGCGGTGTTATACCAATGCTCTCCGGCATCCATGGTTGCAGTACCGCCGAAATAGGTGTTGAGGCTTGTTCTGCCATCCGGCTGGCACATGCTGTAGCCGTTATCCGGTTGGCCTGCGTCTGTGCGTGCTGCTCGGTAATACTGGTTTTCCCCCGCCGCATAGTTCATGTCACAGTAGCTCCACTGCGAGGCGTTGCCACTGAAATCCCACAATACCCCGCCGCTGGGCAGATAGAACGTGCGCCGTTGGCTGCGTTTATAGACGCTGTTTCCGGTAGCCGCAGTTGCGTCGTCGGAATTGCCGGTCAAATGATAGCCGCTGTTATCATTATCCGAAGGCACGATGACGTTAGGCGGGCTGTTATCGCGGTGACCGCCGATCATGCCGCCAGATGTGGGGTTAAAGCAGCCGTCGACCCAGTTCCGGCTATCCTCAGCCAACTGATGGGCGATGGAAAGCCACTGTGTTTCGCCGATGATGTCATATTCCAGCTGGTTTCCAACCCCCGTCAACGCCGAAGTGGATGCATATCCGCCCAGTCTTTGGCATGCCATGCGTGCATTCTCGAAGGACTGGTTCGTCCAAGGCGCGACAAGCGGTTTGGAGAGCGGCAAACCATTCCCATCATCGGAAGCGAGGTATTTCATGACTTCGAAAGCGGGTACGACTTTGCCGGATGGAAGGGTGTATTCCGGCACATAGAGCCAACCGGCGGCGGATTGGTTGTTGCTGACCGAGAAATTCTTCATCCGCGAATCGCTGGGCAATACGAAGGTCTTACGCGTACGATAGCTGACAATGTCGTCATAGCGGTTGGCGGCGTTCGTCGTGTCCTCGAAATAGCCCTGGCTGCGGTAAATATTGTCTTTCGTGGTGCCGTTGACCACAAATGCAGCGTTAGTATTGGCATTGTCGAGTGTGGCGGAGTTTGTGATTCGCGCGTTAAGGCGCGTGCCTTCGGCGTTGAATGCACCATGTCCGTCAGCACCGTGGCTGAGGACGACATACATCGCATTCGGCACGGCGATGGCGCCCGCGTCATTAGCGATTTTCAAACCGCCGCAAGAAGAATCAAGGGAATTGCGGCGGAATGCGTTCTCGGCGGTCATGACCGTATGCACCGCATAGGTCAGGCGGCGTCCCCATGCGTCATACATGGCATCATGCGGCAAACCGAGCGTGGTGGTGGGGACAGAGCCGATGGCAGAATCGCTTGTGAACCATGTGGTGTCGGGTGTGCCGTTGTTGCAAGTGCCCGGACTATCGGATTCGATACCGAATTTGGCATCGCCGTTCTTGTAAGTAGGATAAGAAGGGCAGGGAAGACGGCGGTTTATCTCCGCATAGGCCACAAGGGCGCGCTCGACAAGGGCGATGCGGTTTTTGGTGGATTCCACCTTTTCCTGCTCGACACGCACATTGCCAAGGATGAGCGTGGTGCCGACCATGAGCGAGATGATGATGAGCACCACGGAAAGCTCAAGCGCCGTGAACCCGTGTATCCGCTTCTGAGCCGCTTCTGGTGTGTATCCAATGTTCACAGGTCATCCCCGCCGCAGGTCTTGTCCCAGTATGCATCATACCGGGTTAATAAACGCTTAATGCGGAGAAGATAACACAGGGAGTTTCAAAAGGTAAAGCAAATGGCTAGCAGGTGCAGGAATTTATATTTTCCCGAAAGATAGACTTTTGAAACGCGCTTTCAGTTTCGCTTTAGTTTTGTGGAAGGTGAGGACATCTTGCAAACGTCGATCAAGGAAACGCTCGCTTTCCTTTTGCCCTTCAGAATCGTCGTTCAACCAGAAAAGCAAGGTTGAGCTATACACAGCGGCCAGCGTCATGCGCTTGGTGTAGAAGCTGAAATCCGTGGGCGCGTCTCCGGCGGCTTTCCAGATGTTATCGACGGTTTTATAGAGCCTTTTCGCCGCGGCGGTCGCGTGGATGGGCAGGGCATAATAGGCCAACGCACGACGCACGGCTTCACGATGGGGCGCGGCGGCGTGGAAACGCGCCAAAAGTGCGGCGCGCACTTTCTCGTGGAGGCGCATGGTGGCAAGCGGCTGGCTTTGCAAATCGGCAATCATCGCTTCATCCAGCGTGTCCATGTAATAATCCAGTGCATCCGCTTCGCCTTCGGGGAAGGCGCGCAACACATCCACGGGGGTGAATCCCACATCTGATGCTGCTTGTTTCAGGGATTGCGCGCTCCAGCCATCGAAGGGCACATGAGGCAGCATGGCTTCCAGTAGTGTGGCGCGCAGCGTTGCAATATCCATCATCTATCCCCCAAAGCGATGCCTTCGCGGCGTGGATCCGCGCCGCCTATCCAGCCGCCATCTGCATCCTTCTGGATGCCGTGGAGGCCGCTGCCTGTTTCGGTCACGCGCACTTCATGACCGCGCGCTTCCAGTTCCGGCTTCAAGGCTTCCAGCGCCGTTCCTGCCTCAAGCTCGATAGGCCCGTTCATGTTCAGATAACGCGGGAGGTTGATGGCTTGCTGGATGTCGAGCTTCCAATCCAGCACGCCGATCAGTGTTTGCAACACATAATCGATGATGCGTGAGCCGCCGGGCGAGCCGACGACAAGCACTAGCTCGCCTTCCTTGTCGAAGACCATGGTGGGCGACATGGAACTGCGCGGGCGTTTGTTGGGTTCCACACGGTTGGGGTGTGGTGTCTGGCCGTCCTCCAGCAGCGGATTGAAGCTGAAATCCGTGAGCTGATTGTTCAGCAGGAAACCGCCAGCGGACAGGCCAGAGCCGAAGCCGTTCTCAATGCTCGTGGTCATGGAAACAGCATTTCCTTGGGCATCTACCACGCTGATATGGGTGGTGGAGGGATGCTCTTCCAATGTCGGAAGAGTCGCCGGAGCATGGGATGTGAACACGCCTGCCTCTGCCTTACCCATGGATTTCTCCGGTGAGACTAATCCGGCGCGTTCTTTGAGGTAATAGGGCGACAACATCGCTTCCACGGGAACATCTTCGAAATCGGGGTCGGCAAGGTAGCGGTTGCGGTCGGCATAGGCCAGTTTGCTGGCTTCGGAATAGTAATGCACCGCGTCAGCCGACAGGGGCTTCGCCTCGACTATGGGCAGGTGCTCCAGCACGCCAAGTGCCTGCAGCACGGTCACTCCGCCGGAGCTTGGCGGCGGCATGGAACAGACCGTGTAGATGCGATAGGGCGCGCAGACGGCTTCACGGACGCGCACTTTATATTCCTTCAGATCCGCCAGTTCAAGACCACCGGGATTGATTTTCGTGTCCTGCACAGCATCGACGATTTGTGCAGCGATTTCACCATCATAGAACGGTTTTGCGCCCTTCAAGGCGAGGGTGGAAAGGGTTTTGGCCATCGGCGCGTTGGTCACGGTTTCGCCGACCTGTTTAATCGTGCCATCCCGATTGGCATACGGCTGCAGCGAAGCGGGGAACTCGCGGATATAGGGGGAAGCGATCAGCAGGTCGCGCAGGCGCGGCGACATGGGGAAGCCTTGCTTGGCAAGCTGGATGGGCTGCTCGAAGAGCGTCGGCCAATCCAGATAGCCATGATTCCGATGTGCCGTTTCCAGCATCAGCAGCAAGCCGGGCACGCCCACAGAACGCCCGCCTTTCACGGCATCGAGGAAGGGCAAAGGCTTGCCATCCGCATCTAAGAACAGCTTCTCGCTGGCTTTGGTAGGTGCGGTTTCTCGCCCATCCAGCACATGCAGTTTCTTGGTTGCCGCTTCATAATAAAGCAGGAATCCACCGCCGCCGATGCCGGAGGATTGCGGCTCGACCACATTCAGCGCAAGCTGCGTGGCGATGGCGGCGTCCAGCGCGTTTCCGCCTTTTGCGAGGATGGCTGCGCCAGCCTCCACCGCCAGCGGGTGCGCCGCGCTCACCATATATCGTTTGCTGTGTACGGCATCGCGCCCTTCAAGAACGGCGACTGCGCCTGTGGCTTCGGGGTCGATATAGTCTTTGCTCGGCACATCCACCGCAAAAGAGGGCAGGGCAAAGGCTGTAGCCAGCAGAGCGGCAAGAAGAAGGCGCATGGGGAATCCTTAAAGCGAAGTAATCAGGAAAGCAGCGCGTCGAGCTTGCCTTCGCGGTCAAGGGCATAGAGGTCATCTGAACCGCCGATGTGCTGACCATTGATGAAAATCTGTGGGACGGTGCGCTGGCCGCCGGATTTCTCGATGAGCGCGGCGCGCTGCTCGGCATCGTTCGTCACATCGATTTCACGAAAGCTTTGCCCTTTTTTCTGTAAGAGCGACTTGGCGCGCACACAATAGGGGCAGACGCGGGTGGTATAAATCTCGATATCAGCCATGGTGATTCTCCATTTTTGTCGCCAAATCCTACGTTATTTGGCATAAAAATTCGCTTCTTTGCAAGCGAATCAAAAATCGGGGTTTTCATAATGCGCGGGGGGTTTCAAGCCCATCACCCTATCCATCAGGATATTGCGGAAGGACGGGCGGGATTTGATGAGCGCATACCATTCCTTTGCGCGCGGGTGGGCGTCCCAGTTCACATCGCCTAGGTAATCCAGTGTGGAGAGATGCGCAGCGGCGGTCATGTCGGCCAGCGACAGGCGGTTTCCGGCAAGCCACTGGGAATCCTGCGTGAGGTAAGCGATATAATCCAGATGATAAGCGATATTACGTTTGCCGGCACGAAGCGCTTCGGAACTGGGTTCTCCGTAGCTCCACAGGCGTTTATAGACCTTTTCGAAGAGGATATTCTCCGTCACCTCGAAATTGAACTTGGTGTCGAACCAGCCGATGATGCGGCGGATTTCCGCGCGTTCCTCAATGGATTCGCCCAGAAAACCCAGTTCGGGATAGGCCTCTTCCAGATACTCGCAGATGGCGGTGCTATGTGCGATGGTGCGGCGGCCATCCACCAGCACAGGCACTTCGCCTGCGGGGTTGAGGGCGAAGAACTCACGGCGACGCTCCCACGGATTCTCATTCACCAACTCGAAGGCGAGATCCTTCTCTTTCAGCAGCATGCGGATTTTGCGGCAGAATGGGGAGAGGGGAGTGTGGTAAAGCTTCAGCATCTATCAGGCCGTCACGTCTGTTTTCACAGGGGCGGTGGTGTCTTTGCCGCGATAGCGCGCCAGATAGGTCGGCACGATGGATTCGACACTGGCGGGGGTGATGCCAAGTTCCGCGAAACCTTTCGCGCCTTTGGATGCGACACTATCGGAGCGCAGCTGTTTGACTTGATCGGAGGTCAATGGTGCGCCTGGAAGCCAACCCGTGAATGCTGCCGCGAGCCCAGCGAAGCAGAAAGGAAGCGAGGCGAGGCGGGTTTTGGGGCGGTTGGTGACTTCAAGGATATATTGCAGGATTTCTTTGAAGGAATAGACGCGAGGGCCGACGAGTTCAAAAACCTTGCCCTTCGCTTCGGGTCTCAGGCTGTTGACCACGGCTTGTGCTACGTCCACCACATAGACAGGCTGGAAGCGTGTTTTCCCACCACCGATGAGCGGCAATGCTGGCGAAATCCGCGCCATCGCGGCGAAGCGATTGAAGAATTCATCTTCCGGGCCGAAGACCACGCTGGGGCGCAGCACGACCGCATCGGGAAATGCCTCGAACACGGCGGCTTCTCCGGCGGCTTTGGTGCGGCCATAGGAAGAGGCGGGGTTTTCGCCCGTCAAGGAAGAGATTTGCACGAAACGTTTAACACCCGCCGAAGCGGCAAGGGATGCAAGGCTTTTCGCGCCCTCGGTATGAACTGAATCGAAGCGGTTGCGACCTGACTCTTTCAGAACACCCACCAGATTCACCACCGCAAAAGAACCGTCCAGCTTGCCTTCGAGCGTCTTCGGGCGGGTGATGTCGCCATATTGCAGCACGACTTGCCCGACGTGCCCCGCGGTTTTAACGCGCAGCGAAAGCGCAGGATTGCGACAGATGACCCGCACGGTATAACCCGCGCGCGCAAGGCTTTGCACCACATAACGCCCGATGAAACCCGTTCCGCCGACTACCGTGACAATCTGCTGCTGCTTGGTCATATCCGTCTAACCTATCTCAATAATTCATGGGCTTTTCCGCGAATATAACCATTTCACAGGGATAGGACAAGAGAGGCTTTGCGGAAATAATCACGGCAGGCAAGATATGCCGTTGACAAGTGCGGCGGCTCGGTTATATATAAGCCCTCTTTCCGCTGCCCAGATGGTGGAATTGGTAGACGCGCTAGCTTCAGGTGCTAGTGACCGCAAGGTCGTGGAGGTTCGAGTCCTCTTCTGGGCACCATTCCTTTTTTGTTATCTTACCAATGCCTGCACCCAGTGCGGGCAGGTTTTGTTTGTTCGACTTGTCAGGAATCGCTATAATCGGTGGCTGGCATGAGACGGATTTGCAATGGAAAACGGTAGGTGAGGGTGATGACGCCCGGCGAAAAATTGGCGGCTTTGAGCGAGCATCTTCTCTTTTTAGTGGA
>VGDC01000018.1 GCA_016869895.1 Alphaproteobacteria bacterium | reverse complement strand
TCCGATTTAGCGCCCTATGCCACCCATCCGCTCGCCAGCCGTGGCCGGTTGATTGCGGAGGATGAATGCAACACACGCTCGGTGTTCCAGCGTGACCGCGACCGCATCATCCATTCCACCGCCTTCCGCATGCTGGAATATAAGACGCAGGTCTTCGTGAACCACGAGGGTGATTATTACCGCACCCGCCTGACCCACAGCTTGGAAGTCGCACAAATCAGCCGTTCCGTCTGCCGCCAGCTGCGCCTGAACGAGGATTTGGGCGAGGCGCTTGCCTTGGCGCATGACTTGGGGCACACCCCATTCGGCCATGCGGGTGAAGACGCGCTGGACGAGATGATGCAGCCCTTCGGCGGGTTCGACCATAATGCGCAGACGCTGCGCATCGTCACCCAGCTGGAAAAACGCTATGCGAATTTCGATGGGCTGAACCTCACATGGGAAACGCTGGAAGGCGTGGCCAAGCACAACGGGCCGTTGCTGAAAAAAGCCGAGGATTTCAGCATCCTTCCCCGCGCCATGCAGGATTATGCCCGCACCCATGACCTTGAGTTGACCGAACATGCTGGCCTAGAAGCGCAGATCGCTTCACTTGCGGACGACATCGCTTATAACAACCACGATGTGGATGACGGCCTGCGCGCCGGGCTGTTCACGTTGGAAGACATCCGCTCTGTGCCTTTCATCGCCCGTGTCTTCGAGGAGGTCGAAACGACCTATCCGAAACTCCATGAGCAATCCCGTTTCGTGCATGAGGCCGTGCGCCGCCTCATCCGCCTCATGGTCGCGGATTTGACGCGCACCACCGCCGCGAACATCGCCGCTTCCGGTGTGGAAACGGTGGAGGACGTGCGCCGCCTTGGTCGCCCGCTTGCGGAATTCTCTGCGGAGATGATGGAGAACAACCGTCAGCTTAAAGCTTTCCTCATGCGCCACATGTATCGCCATTATAAGGTGAACCGCATGACCAGCAAGGCGCGCCGCGTGGTGCGCGAGATGTTCGCCCTGTTCATCTCCGAGCCGGAATGCCTGCCGGAGGAATGGCGCCGTCAGGTGGATGCCAAAGGCAGCCAGAAATGTGCCGTCATCGTGGCCGATTACATCGCGGGGATGACCGACCGCTACGCCATGCAAGAACATGGCCGCCTCTTCGACCTCTCCGCCACCAACGTCTGATAGACACCGCGCGAATTCCCAAAGAAAAGATGCCATTTTTATACAAAAAGGCACTATACATTCGGGGGAAACCTATGCGATATTGGCGCGAGCCAAAGCCGAAACATCGGCTTAAAGGCCGCTTTGAACAGCTTGAAAGAACGATTTTTACGGGATTAGGCGATTATGCGTTTCGATATGAATGGCGGCAACCAGAACGACGAAGAGGATTTTGATCTGGAAGACGAAGGGGAAGATTCCTCCCGCGGTTTCATCCGCGTCTTGTCTGGCGTGTTCGTCTTGGCTGCCATCGGCGGTTTCGTCGCCCTTGCGTGGTATGCGTATCAGGCGGGTAACAGCGGCGTGGACGAGTCGGACATCCCGCTGGTCGCTGAAGAAGAAGGCCCCATCAAGGAAACCCCCAAAGAGCCGGGTGGTTGGCAGTTCGAGCATCAGGACAAATCCGTTTATAACCAGCTCGCCGCTGGCAAAGGCAGCGATGCCGCACCCGTCGCGGAACGCATCATGCCTGCAACTGAAGAACCTGTGGAACGCGCAGACCTGCCCCCCGAAGAAGTGACCGCCGCCCCCGTGGCAGAGCCTGAACAGGTCGTGGCCGTTCAGCAGACCACCTCCGCGTCTCAGGTCGAAACCGAAAAACCCGCTACGGAACACCAACAGGTCGCCACCGAAAGCGTGATTCCGACCCCCGCGCCTGCGGCACAACCCCTGCCTGTGGAAGAGGTGAAATCCGTTCCCGTGGCCGAGAAGCCCGTTGCAGCTCCCGCACCCGTGGTGGCTAAAGAAACGCCGAAACCAGCCGCTTCCAGCGGTAAATATATGGCGCAGCTGGGTGCTTTCGGTTCGCAGGATTCCGCCGAAAAAGCGTGGAGCAAGATCAGCGCGGCGCATGGCAGCAAATTCCCCACGAAGAGTCATAAGGTCGAGCGTGCGGATTTGGGCTCGAAAAGCGTCTATCGCTTGCAGATGGGACCCTTCGATTCCGAAGCTTCCGCGCGCAAGGTCTGCTCTTACCTGAGCGAACAGAAGCAGGCGTGTTTCATCGTTAAAAACTAAGTTGTTATCGAAGGCCGGATTTCATGAGCATCATTTCCCTGAACGAGAAGGGCGAAACCCCCAAAGCAGTTATTTACGGCTGCGAAGGCCATCGCCTGAGTGATGCCGAGAAAGCCTTCTTCAAGGCAGAGAATCCACTGGGCTTCATTCTTTTCGCCCGTAACTGCGACAATCCGGAACAGGTGAAAGCTTTGGTGGACGAGCTGAAAGCCACTGTCGCGCACCGTGAAACTTTGGTGCTCATCGATCAGGAAGGTGGGCGCGTTGCGCGTCTTCGTCCTCCCCATTGGCGCAAATATCCACCCGCGCGTACCTTGGCGGATTTGCCCGATGGTAGCTCGGATGAAGCGGTGCGCCTGAACAGCCGCCTGATTGCCGATGAACTCCTTCCCCTCGGCATTAACGTGGATTGCTTGCCGCTTGCTGATGTGCCCGTGCCCGGCAGCCATGACATCATCGGCGATCGCGCCTATGCCAATACCCCTGAAAAAGTCGCCCGTTTGGGGCGTGAAGCCGCCCTCGGATTGCTGGATGGCGGCGTTCTACCGGTCCTGAAGCACATCCCCGGACATGGCCGCGCCATGGTGGACAGCCATCTTGACCTGCCCACGGTCGATGCTTCTCTGGAAGAGTTGCGCGCCACGGATTTCGCACCCTTCCGCGCTTTGAAAGACTTGCCGCTCGGCATGACTGCGCATGTGCGCTACACCGCTGTGGACGCGGAAAACGTTGCGACACTCTCCGCAGCCGCCATCCGCCTTATCCGCGAAGAGTTGGGCTTCGATGGCCTCCTCATGTCCGATGACATCTCCATGAAAGCCCTTAGCGGCGATTTGGGCGATCTTTCCCGCCGTGCACTCGCGGCAGGCTGCGACATCGTGCTCCACTGCAACGGCAAGATGGACGAGATGCTCGCCATCAGTCCGGCAGTGGGCAATCTTGATGGCGAAGCGCTGGCGCGTGCCGAACGGGCAGGGCGTTTGCTGAAACCCGCTGGTCAGTTCGATGTCGCGCAGGCACAGGCGCGCATGCAGGCATTGCTGCCGGAATTCGCGTGAATCCATGGAATTCTCCGCACTTGGCCTGCTGATCTACGGGCTTCCCCTGCTGCTCGCCATTCCTCTGCATGAGGCCGCACATGGCTGGGCGGCGTGGAAGCTGGGCGACCCCACCGCGAAATACATGGGGCGCGTCACCTTCAATCCCATCAAGCACATCGACCCTGTCGGCACCATCGCGCTTCCGGTGTTGCTCATCCTCTCCGGCATCCCCTTCGTCTTCGGCTGGGCAAAACCCGTTCCGGTCAATTTTGCGTTGTTGCACAAACCCCGCCGTGATTCCGCCCTCGTCGCCGCTGCCGGCCCCGCTGTGAATATCGTTCTTGCACTACTCAGCGCCCTCGCGCTGCGCCTGCTCTTTGACGATGCCGCGTTCCTCCGCGGAGATGCCGATTGGTGGGCAAAAATGCTGGTTTTCTCGCTTTTTTTGAACCTTGCATTGGCGATATTTAATTTGATGCCGATTTTGCCGATGGACGGTGGAAGGATACTTAACAGTTTTCTGCCGCGCAAGGCATCGGAATGGTATTCGAAATCAGAGCGTTATGGGATGACTTTGCCGCTTGCGATTTTTGTGATTCCGACGGTTTTAGGCACATTTTTCGGGCAAAATTGGAGCATTTTTAGCCATTTTTTGGCACCTTTTATTCAAAAAATGGCCATTTTTATGCTCGAAATCGTGGGTTTTTCTTGAGTGAATCCGCAAAACTGGATAGTTTCTCGGCATATCTTTGAAGGAGATTTTCCCCATGGGCGCGACCAGCATCTGGCATTGGATAATCGTTTTACTCGTCGTGTTGCTGCTCTTCGGACGCGGCCGCATCGCCCCTATCCTCGGTGATATCGGCAAGGGCATCCACTCGCTGAAGGAAGGCCTGAAGGGCGACGACAAATCCAAAGAGACCACCAAGACCCTTTCCGACAAAGACCCGCAGTAATCTCCAGAGGAAGCGACCAGCATGTTCGGGCTTTCGATGGGAGAACTGGCCGTCATCCTGCTGGTGGCGGTGGTGGTGGTGGGCCCGAAGGAGCTGCCGACGGTGGTGCGCGCTGTGGTGCGCACCTTGGCGCAGATCCGCGGCATCGGCAATGAATTCCGCAAGAACTTCGATGAGCTGGCCAAAGAGGCGGAGCTGAACGCGCTGCGCGACGAATTCATCCAGCTTCCCACCATCATCGACCTCGAAGGCAAGGAACAGCGGGTCTATGACATTTCCGAAGACCTGAAAGCCGACGCGACCAAACGCCTGCCAAAAGCGGAAGAGCCTGCCGCACCTGCCGAGAAAACGGAGGCGAAGGATGAGCGCTGAGGATTTCGACGATACCCGCGCGCCGCTGCTGGCGCATATCATCGAGCTGCGCACACGTCTGATCTACAGCGTATTGGCGTTTTTCGTGGCCTTCGGCATCAGCTTCTATTTCGCGCGCGACATCTATGCTTTCCTCGTTGCCCCGCTTTCGGATGCCTACCCCGACCCTGCCTCCCGCCGGATGATCTATACCGGCCTTGCGGAGGCGTTCCTGACCTACATCAAGGTGGGCCTTTTCGGCGCGGTGTTCCTGTCTTTCCCGTTCACGGCCTTCCAGCTTTACCGCTTCATCGCACCGGGGCTGTATAAACGCGAGAAATTCGTGGTGCTGCCGTTCTTGCTGGCCGCGCCTGTGCTGTTCCTGCTGGGGGCGGCGATGGCCTATTATGTGGTGTTCCCCGCCGCGTGGAAGTTCTTTCTCGGTTTCGAGTCTTTGGGCGGGCTGGAGGGCGGCATGTCCATCATGCTGGAAGCGCGGGTGGGGGAGTATTTGTCGCTTGCCATGCATATCCTCATCGCCTTCGGTGTGTCGTTCCAACTGCCCGTGGTGCTGACGCTGCTGGCGCGGGCAGGGTTCGTGACCAGCGCAGGGCTTCGCAAGGGCTGGCGCTATGCGGTGGTAGGCATCGTGACCTTCGCCGCCATCGTGACTCCACCGGATGTTTTCAGCCAAATAGGCCTTTCCATCCCGCTATACCTGCTCTATGAATTGTCCATCATCTCCTGCCGCTGGGTGGAGCGCGGCATGCGCAAGGATGAGGACGACCAGACCCACACGGAAATTACCCCTACGGAAGACAAGGATTCCCCCCATGCACGATATGAAATGGATTCGTGATAACGCTGAAGCATTCGATGCTGGCCTAAAGAAACGTGGCGCAGCGCCGCTTTCCGCCGAGCTTATCGCGCTGGATGCGGAATCCCGTGCATTAACCACCGAGATTCAGGATTTGCAGTCCAAAGGCAATGCCATCGCCAAATCCATCCCCGAAGTGAAGAAGGCGGGGGGCGACATCGCCGCCATCATGGAAGAGGGCAAGGCCATCAAGGAACTCATCGCCCAGAAGACGGGCGCGGTGGAAGCCAGCCAGCAGGCGTTAAGCGACCGTTTGGCGACCATCCCCAACCTGCCAGCCGATGACGTGCCCGAAGGCGAAGACGAAAGCGGCAATGTGGAAATCCGCAAATGGGGCACGCCGAAGAGCTTCGATTTCACGCCCAAACAGCATGATGAAATCGGCACGGCACTTGGCCTGATGAACTTCGACACCGCCGCCAAGATGTCCGGTGCGCGTTTCGTCATCCTCTCCGGTGCGCTCTCGCGGTTGGAGCGCGCGTTGGCGAATTTCATGCTCGACCACCAGACGCTGGAATACGGTTATACGGAAGTGACCCCACCCGTGTTGGTGAAAGCCAATGCGCTGTATGGCACTGGCCAGTTGCCGAAATTCGAGGAAGACCTGTTCAAGACCACGGGCGAGCACTACCTCATTCCCACCTCTGAAGTGTCGCTGACGAATATCGTCGCCGATAGCATCATCCCCACGGAAAAGCTGCCGATGCGCCTGACGGCTTACACGCCGTGTTTTCGCTCAGAAGCGGGTTCGGCGGGGCGCGACACGCGCGGCATGATCCGCCAGCATCAGTTCACGAAAGTGGAGATGGTGAGCATCACCAAACCGGAGGAATCCGAGGCGGAGCATGAACGCATGACCGAATCGGCGGAGAAGGTGCTTCAGAAGCTTGGCCTGCCGCACCGCACCGTGGTGCTCTGCACGGGCGACATGGGCTTCGGCGCGAAGAAGACCTATGACATCGAAGTGTGGCTGCCGGGACAGGACACGTACCGCGAAATCTCCAGCTGCTCGAACTGTGGCGATTTTCAGGCGCGCCGCTTGAAGGCGCGCTACCGCGCCGAGGGCGACAAGAACACCACCTTCGTGCATACGCTCAATGGCTCTGGCCTTGCGGTGGGGCGCACCATGGTGGCCATCATCGAGAATTATCAGCAGGCGGATGGCACGGTGAAAGTGCCTGATGTGCTGGTGCCGTATATGGGCGGGTTGACCGTCATCGGAGGGAAATGATGACTGATTATCCGAAATTCCCCAAGGACACCAGTGGCTTGCGCATACTCGTCAGCAATGATGACGGCATCAACGCGCCCGGCCTGAAAGTGCTGGAGAAAATCGCCAAGACGCTCAGCAAGGATGTGTGGGTGGTGGCGCCGGAAACCGAGCAGAGCGGCGTTTCCCACTCGCTGACCATGCATGAGCCGCTGCGGGTGCGCAAAATCAACGCGAAGAAATATGCCGTGAACGGCACGCCGACCGATTGCGCGCTGCTGGCCATCAAGACCATCGTGCCCAAGCGCAAACCCATCGACCTGATTCTGTCGGGCATCAACCCCGGTGAGAATCTGGCTTGTGATGTGACCTATTCCGGCACGGTCGCCGTGACCATCGAGGGCACGTTGCTGCACACGCCGTCCATCGCGCTCAGCATGAGCCGTGGGTTCGGGCAACCCGTGAAATGGCGCACGGTGGAGCATCACGCGCCCGCGCTCATCAAGAAAATCCTGACGACCACTTGGCCGAAGGGGACGCTTCTGAACGTGAATTTCCCCGATGTCGAGCCGAAGGCGGTGAAAGGCGTGAAGCTGACGCCGATGGGCTTGCGCGCGCCGAACGACAAGGTCGAGAAGCGCACCGACACTTTCGGGCGCACCTATTATTGGGTCGGCGTGCCGCATACGCATGTCTATGACAAGGAAGACAACGACCTTGTGTGGAACGCGCGAGGATACATCACCATCACGCCCATCTCGCTGGACATGACCAATTATAAGGTGATGCAGGACCTGCGCGGGACGCTGGAGACCAAATAATTGCTTCGTGCGAACGACAAAATCCGCTTGCTGATGAAGCTCCGCCGCGAGGGTATCACCGATACGCGCGTGCTTTCCGCCATCGAGCAGATTCCCCGCGAGGAATTCGTGGATGCGCGGTTTCAGGATCAAGCCTATGAAGATACCGCGCTGCCCATCGACGCGGGGCAGACCATCAGCATGCCGAGCGTCGTCGCGTGGATGACATGGGCGTTGCAGGTCGAAGACCGCATGAAAGTGCTGGAAATCGGCACGGGGTCTGGCTATCAGGCGGCGGTGCTGGCGAAACTGGCGCGGCGTGTCTATTCCATCGAGCGGCACCGAGACCTGCACAAAATTGCTGAATCGCGGTTCAATCAACTCCGCCTCACCAATATCACCACCCGCTGCGGAGACGGCACGAAAGGCTGGCCGGAAGTCGCCCCCTTCGATCGTATCATCGTCACCGCATCGGCAGGGGAAGTGCCCTCCGCGCTGCTGTCACAGCTGTCCATCGGCGGTATCATGGTGACACCCGTGGGCGAGCACGGCAGCGAGCAGATTCTGCTGCGCATCCAGCGGCATGAGCATGGGTATGATACGCAGCACCTCATGAACGTCCGTTTTGTGCCACTTGTCAGCGGGTAGGGCTTTATTTTCGGGCGCATTTTGCTATAGTGATGCAAATTTCAGGAGTTATCCGTGACTAAGCATATCCTTCGCTACAGCCTTGTTTCCTCTGTGTTATTCGTTGCGGCCTGCACCCAGTCGCCCGCGGAAATCAACAACCGTGGTGTTGAGGGATATAGCCCAAGCAATTACGGCTCGCCCATGAGCCGCACCATCTCGTCGCAGGGCAGCAGCTCGCAGACGGTCGCTTCCGCGCCTGTCGGCGGCATTCAGAGTGGTGACCTTCCGCCCGCGACCATCGATGCGCCCGTGGGCATCTCCTCCTCCGACCTCGCGCCTCCGCCGATGCCTGTTGTTGCTCCGGAACCTATGATACCCGCGCCGGAAGCCGCACCGCTCTATGTGGATGATACCGTGCCGCCAGCCCCCATGTCCTATGAGACGAATCCATCGCAGATTCTGCGTGCGCCGGGGGAGAAAGTGTCTAGCACGACGACCATCACCACCACAACCACCGCACCTGCGCCTGTAGCAATCACGGATGCGCCTGTCGTTGCGCCTGTCGCGGGGAAATTCCTGTGGCCGGTGCGCGGCAATGTCATTTCGCCTTACGGCAAAAAAGCCGATGGGTCGTTTAATGACGGCATCAACATCGCCGCGACGCAAGGCGAACCCATCGTCGCGGCAGCGGATGGGCAGGTGGTCTATTCCGGCAATGAACTGGCGGGATATGGCAATATGGTCATCCTACGCCATTCTGACGGGTTGATGACCGCCTACGCCCATGCGGATCGTGTGCTGGTGGATAAAGGCCAGGAAGTGAAACGCGGTGTCGCCATCGCCACCGTCGGCAAAAGCGGTGGTGTGACCAGCCCGCAGGTGCATTTCGGCGTGCGCCTGAACAAGACCCCTGTCGACCCCACGGGATATTTACAATAATTATTGTAGTTTGACGGCTTTGCCCTGACGTCCTGCGATGTCGGTGATGAACTGCCACGCCACGCGGCCAGAGCGGCCACCGCGCGTCGCCGCCCATTCCATGGCGAGGGCGTGGAAATTGGCGGGCGGTTCCAGACGGAAGAATCGCGCATAGCCATCGACCATCTTCAGATACGTGTCCATATCACAGCTATAGAACCCCAGCCACAGGCCGAAACGGTCGGAGAGGGAGACTTTCTCTTCGGTGTCTTCGTTCACATGGATGGCGCGGTTCTGGTTTTCGCTCATATCGCGCGGCAGCAGGTGGCGGCGGTTGGAGGTCGCGTAAATCACGATGTTCTCCGGCTTGCCAGCGATGCTGCCGTCCAACACGGTCTTGAGGGATTTATAGGCCGCGTCTTCCCGCTCGAAGGACATGTCATCGCAGTAAATGATGAAGCGTTTGGTGGGGTGTTTGGCGATGAGGCTGATGAGGATAGGCAGGGTGGCGATTTCATCGCGGTGCACCTCGATGAGCGCCAAAATCCCCGGATTCATGTTGTACACATCCTGAAACACGGCTTTCACCAGCGAGCTTTTGCCCATGCCGCGCGCGCCCCAGAGCAAGGCATTGTTGGCCGGAAGGCCTTTGGCAAACTGTGCCGTATTGTCATGCAGGATATTTCGGATATGCTCTAGCCCCTGAAGCAGCGCAAGCGGCACGGAGGACATACGGGCGATGGGCTGGAGATATCGGGTTTCGCCGTGCCACAGCCAGGTGTCCGCCATGTGTAGGTTCAGCGTTTGCGGCGTGGTGGCGGCTTGGGGCTTCTGCTGTTCCAGCGCATCGGCGATGCGGGTGAGGACGTGCAGGAATGCGGCTTCGTTGGATGACATGGCAACCTATAAGATAAAGAGCGTTTTATGACTTCTAGCACGAAAACCGCACAAGACAAGCCTCTTTCCATCGTGTGGTTGCGGCGCGACCTGCGGCTATATGACCATGCAGCCTTCGCGGCGGCCTTGGCGGGGAAGGGGAGCATCCAGCCGGTCTTCGTGTTCGACACGGATATTCTGGAAGCCTTCCCGCAGAAAGACGACCGCCGCCTGACCTTCATTGCCGAGGCTTTGGTGCGGATGGATGCGGAACTGGGCAAAGCAGGCGGCAA
The DNA here is from genome assembly GCA_016869895.1 of Alphaproteobacteria bacterium. Classification (GTDB taxonomy): domain Bacteria; phylum Pseudomonadota; class Alphaproteobacteria; order Rickettsiales; family VGDC01; genus VGDC01. The sequence continues at coordinate 2,287 of VGDC01000018.1, read as the reverse complement.
GCTGCTGGTGTTGCACGGAAAAGCGCAGGAACTGCTGCCGAAGCTGGCCAAGGAATCGGGTGCGGCAGCGGTGTATTGCTCGGCGGATTATGAACCGGCGACGCGCGAGCGCGACAAGGCAGTGGCAAAGGATTTGGAGAAGCTGGGCGTGGCATTCCACGCGGTCTGCGACCATCTCATCCACCCGCCGACGGAGGTGTTGAAAGCCGATGGCAAGCCCTATCTGGTCTTCACGCCTTATAGCAAGGCATGGCGCGCGAAGTTGAACAACACCAGCTTCGACGAAAAGCCCGTGAAGCTGAATGGTCGCTTAGCTGATGGTGATTTTCCTAAGTCTATCTCGCTGGATAAGGGGGCGGAGGCAGTCCTTAAACAAATCGGATATACCCATAATCCGCACGATTGGTGGAAGGTGGAGGAGGGCGAATCGCGCCTGAAAGCCTTCATCGGCAAGGCGGTGAGCGGATATAAGGACACCCGCGACTTCATGGCGAATGAGAAGGGAACAAGCCATATTTCGCCCTACTTGCGCTTCGGCATCGTGTCCATCCGCCATTGCGCGCGGCTGGCCGTGGAGCAGAAAACCCATGATACCTGGATGAATGAGCTTATCTGGCGGGAATTCTACGCCATGGTGCTGTATCACTTCCCGGAAAGCCAGAATCTGGAGCTTATCGAGAAATACCGCGGGCTGGACTGGTCGCAGAACAAGGTGCATTGGAAAGCCTTCGTGGAGTGCCGCACGGGTTATCCCATCGTAGACGCGGCGATGCGCCAGCTGCATGAGACGGGATGGATGCATAACCGCTCGCGCATGATCGTCGCCAGTTTCCTCACCAAAGACCTGTTGCAAGATTGGCGGCTGGGGGATGCGCATTTCGCCCAATGGCTGATGGATTATGATATGGCATCCAATGTCGGCGGTTGGCAGTGGGCGGCATCAACGGGGACGGACGCCGCGCCTTATTTCCGCATTTTCAACCCCATCACGCAAAGCAAGCGATTCGACCCGGAAGGAACTTATATCCGCCGTTGGCTGCCGGAATTGAAGCTGCTCTCCGATAAGGAAATCCATTTCCCATCGGCGGAAGCGCGCAAGAAGCTGGGTTACGCAGAGCCTGTCGTTGATCATGACGATTCCCGCAAGCGTGCGCTGGCGATGTATAAACACGCGGGGGAAGAGTTATAGACAATAAAAAAGGCGACTCGAAGGTCGCCTCTCATGGGCTATGCCCGTGGCATAAAGACAAAAAAGGCGACCCGAAGATCGCCTTTTTTCATTCCGCTAGGGAAACGCGTGCCGGACGATTAATCGTCACGCAGCTGGCGTTTACGCTCCAGTTTACGGGCGCGGCGAACGGCTTCTGCCGATTCACGAACTCGTTTTTCGGAAGGTTTCTCGAAGTGGCGGCGCATCTTCATTTCACGGAAGATACCCTCGCGCTGCATTTTCTTCTTAAGTGCGCGCAGTGCCTGATCGACATTGTTATCACGTACGACTACTTCAACCACGTAAACTTACCTCCTTCCGCGATTTTTCAAAAGTTTGACATCCAAATGGATGGATGCTTATACCAAAAAGGTTCCTCAGGTTAAAGGAAAACTTTGCCATTGTCTAAGAAAAAGGCCGGATTTAGGCAAGAATCGCGTTTGCATTTCGCCATCAAGGGGGGTAAATTGTCCGTCCCCCGAATATTCACACCAACAGGAGTCATGCACATGGCAGCAAAAATCGGCAACGTGACCGCAGATCAACTGCGCAGCATCGTTGAGCGCATCGAGCGTCTCGAAGAAGAAAAAAGCAATATCGCGTCCGACGTGCGTGATGTTTACGCCGAAGCGAAGGCCAATGGCTATGACGCGAAGGCCATCCGCCAGATCATCCGTCTGCGCAAGCTGGACAACCACGAGCGCGACGAAGAGGAATATACCCTCGACCTGTACAAGCGCGCACTCGGCATGGCGCCTGACGCTTCCGACGAAGAAGCGGCGTAAGTCTTGTTTGCACCCGCTGCGCGACATTCTGTCGCTCACATGGTGCGCCGCTCAGGGCTGGAAAAGCCATCTGGCTTTTCATTAGCAAACCAAAGCACAAAAAAAGGCCCCGTTTCCGGGGCCTTTTTCTTGCCTTGGCTCGACCGCTTAGGCCTGATGGCGTCGCGGGAGTGTGGAATCGAACTCGGACAGCTCCTGTTTCAGCTGGAGCTTGCGCTTCTTCAGCTCGGAGATGGCGGAGAAATCGGGAAGGGGGCGGGCTTGTTCCGCACGAATCAGGGATTCCAGAGAG
>VGDC01000017.1 GCA_016869895.1 Alphaproteobacteria bacterium | reverse complement strand
CGCCCACCCGTACCTTCTATGGTCACGGCGTGGACAAGAAAGCCAAGAGGAAGTAATCAGTCATGAGCAAGAGTGCTACACTCCGCAAAGAGGCGGACAACGAATCCAAAGCAGTCCTGAACGGTCTGCGTGGCAGCCCGATCAAGCTGAACTATGTCGCAGCTTTGATCCGCGGTCTCCGTGCGAACGAAGCCGTCAAGCAGCTGACCTTCTCGAACCGCCGTATCTCCAAAGACGTTCTGAAATGCCTGAAGTCGGCTATCGCGAACGCTGAGAACAACCATAACCTCGATGTTGACAGCCTGTATGTCACTCAGGCGTTCGTCGGTAAGGCGATGGTGCTGAAGCGCATGAGCCCCCGTGCTCGTGGTCGCTCCGCGCGCATCTTCAAGCCGTACAGCAACCTGACGATCATCGTAAGCGAAGAGAAGGAATCCGCATAATGGGTCAGAAAGTCAATCCCATCGGCCTGCGCCTTGGTATCAACAAAACTGCGGACTCCCGCTGGTTTGCTGGTAAGGACTTCGCTGAGAAGCTGCATGAGGACATCAAAATCCGTGCGCACCTGAAAAAACGTCTCGCAAGCGCCGGTATCAGCAAAGTTGTTATTGAACGTCCTTCGAAAAAAGCGTATATCAGCATCTATTCTGCCCGTCCCGGTATCGTGATTGGCAAAAAAGGTGGTGACATCGAGAAAATCAAGCAGGAACTCGGTAAGTTCACCAAAGATGAAGTTCATCTGAACATCGTTGAGATCCGCAAGCCTGAAGTCGACGCGAAACTCGTCGCTGAAGGTGTGACCCAGCAGCTCGAACGCCGTATCGCTTTCCGTCGCGCTATGAAGCGTGCGGTTCAGTCTGCGATGCGTCAGGGCGCTCAGGGTATCCGTATCAACGTAAGCGGTCGTCTCGGCGGTGCTGAGATCTCCCGTATGGAATGGTACCGGGAAGGTCGCGTGCCCCTGCATACGCTGCGCGCTGACGTGGACTATGGCACGGCTGAAGCTCACACCACCTTCGGTGTGATCGGCGTCAAGGTCTGGATCTTCAAAGGCGAGATCCTCGAAGACCGCGACGAAAGCCAGGACCTTGTCCCCGCTGATTTGTCCAACGTAGGTTAATGTCTGGTTTTAGACACTAGTAAAAGATTAAGGGAAACTGGTTATGCTTCTCCCCAAGAAGACAAAATACCGCAAAGCCTTCAAAGGCCGTATCCACGGCAACGCAAAAGGTGGTAGCGACTTGAACTTCGGTCAGCACGGCCTCAAGGCTCTTGAGCCTGAGCGCGTGACCGCCCGTCAGATCGAAGCGGCTCGCCGTGCGATCAGCCGTCATGTGAAGCGCGTTGGCCGCTTGTGGATCCGCGTCTTCCCAGACGTTCCGGTCACCAGCAAGCCCGCTGAAGTGCGTATGGGTAAAGGTAAAGGCTCCGTCGAATACTGGGCAGCCCGCGTGAAACCCGGCCGCATCCTGTTTGAAATCGATGGTGTGTCCGAAGAAGTGGCACGCGAAGCATTCGCTCGCGCAGCTGCCAAACTTCCGATCAAGACCAAATTCGTTACCCGTATCACGGAAGAGGTATAATCATGAAGGCCGCTGATCTTCGCGCTAAGAGCGCCGATGAACTCAACACGCTGCTTCTGGATCTGTCCAAAGAGCAGTTCAATCTGCGCTTCCAGCGCGCTGCTGGCGAGTTGCAGAATCCTGCACGCTTCCGCCAAGTGCGCCGCGATGTAGCGCGTGTCAAAACCCTGCTTGCCCAGAAGCAAGCAAAAACCGCTGCTTAAGGCGTAGGAGTCGAGAATGCCAAAACGCGTATTACAAGGTGTAGTCACCAGCGATAAGAACGATAAGACCGTCACGGTTCTGGTCGAGCGTCGCATCAAGCACCCGCTGTACAAGAAGACCATCCGCAGCAGCAAGAAATATGCCGCCCACGATGAGAACAACCAGGCGAAAACCGGCGATGTGGTTCGTATCGAAGAATCCCGTCCGATTTCGAAGTCAAAAAAATGGCAAGTCGTTTACGACGCATAACCGTAACGAAAGCCTGAGGAGTACATAGCATGATTCAGATGCAGAGTAATTTGGAAGTTGCGGACAATTCCGGTGCCCGCCGCGTACAGTGCATTAAAGTACTGGGCGGTTCCCACCGTAACTCCGCGTCCGTCGGTGACGTGATCGTCGTGTCCATCAAAGACGCGATCCCCCGTGGTAAAGTGAAGAAGGGCGAGGTCCACAAAGCGGTCATCGTTCGCACCTCTTCTCCTCTGCTGCGCGCTGATGGCAGCTCCATCCGCTTCGATAAGAACGCCGCTGTTCTCATCAACAAGCAGGGTGAGCCGATCGGTACCCGTATCTTTGGCCCAGTCACCCGTGAACTGCGCGCGAAGAAATATATGAAAATTGTTTCGCTGGCGCCTGAAGTACTGTAATAAGTACCGCCCGCTAGTAAAGTTTAGAGGATTTGGGGAACCAAAATGGCTGAGAAGTTGAAAATCAAAAAAGGTGATGAAGTGATCGTGACCACCGGTCGTGACGCTGGCAAAAAAGGTAGCATCCTTAAAGTGCTGCCGAAAGAAGGCCGCGTTGTCGTGCAGGGGATCAACCTCGTGAAACGCCACACCAAGCCCAGCATGGCTGACGCCGGCGGCATCAAGGAAAAAGAACTTTCCATCCATGTCTCCAATGTCGCGCTCGTCGATCCCAAAAGCGGCAAGGCGACCAAAGTCGGCTATAAAGTTCAGAAGGACGGCAGCAAGGTTCGCGTTGCCAAGGCCTCTGGCGAAACTATCGCATAATTGACGTACAGGTTTAAGGTTCAGCACCATGGCTACGAAAAAGAAAACAACCGTTTCCCAACACGCTGGTGAGAAGACGTATCTCCACCTCGTGTATGAGAACGAAATCCGTGAAGCGCTTCAGAAGCAGTTCAACTACACGAACGAACTTCAGATTCCGCGTCTGGAGAAGATCATCATCAATATGGGTGTGACCGAAGCGGTCGCAGACAGCAAGGCGATCAACGCCGCTGTAGCCGATATGGCTGCCATCGCAGGTCAGAAACCTGTCGTCACCAAAGCGAAGAAATCCATCGCGGGCTTCAAGATCCGTGAAGGTATGCCGCTGGGCTGCAAAGTCACCCTGCGCCGCGCGCATATGTATGAATTCCTTGACCGTCTGGTGAACATCGCTCTGCCACGCGTCCGCGACTTCCGTGGTATCAGCGCGAAGTCCTTCGACGGCAGCGGCAACTACTCGCTCGGCATCAAAGAGCAGATCATCTTCCCCGAAATCAACTACGATAAAGTTGATAAGGTCCGCGGTCTCGACATCACTTTCGTGACCACCGCAAAGAACAATGAAGAAGCAAAGGCGCTTCTGACTGGTTTTAACCTTCCGTTCCGGAAATAAGTTAGTAAGAAGCGAGGTATCCCTTGGCTAAGCTGAGTTCTACAGAGAAAAACGCGCGCCGCGCCCGCCTGAATAAGAAATATGCAGGCAAGCGCGCTGAGCTGAAGAAACTGGTAATGAATAAAGAGACCACCATCGAAGAGCGCTTCGATGCCGTGTTGAAACTGGCAGAACTTCCGCGCAACAGCGCGAAGAACCGCCTGCGCAACCGTTGCGGCCTGTCCGGTCGTCCCCGTGGTTTCTTCCGTAAATTTAAACTTTCCCGCATTGCCGTGCGCGATTTGGCTTCCAATGGCCAGATCCCAGGCATTGTCAAGTCGAGCTGGTAGGAGTAGCCCTGTGTCGATGAACGATCTTTTGTCCGATATGCTGACCCGCATCCGTAACGGTCAGCGCGCGAACCTCGCACGTATCACTTGCCCGGCATCCAACCTGCTGGCGAACGTACTCGCGGTTCTCAAAAAAGAAGGTTATATCCTTGATTTCGCTAAAGGCGAGCCTGTTGATGGCAAAGCCGAAATCACGATCGACCTGAAATACTACGAAGGTGAGCCGGTCATCAAGGAGATCAAGCGTATCTCCACCTCCGGTCGCCGTAACTATTCGAAAATCAGCGAGCTGCCGCAGTACTACAATGGTCTGGGTATCGCCATCCTCTCCACCCCCAAGGGTGTGATGTCGGATTACGATGCACGTCTGGCCAATGTCGGCGGCGAAGTGCTCTGCAGCGTATTCTAGGAGATTAGCAGATGTCGCGTATTGGTAAACTGCCCATAGCTATCCCGGCTGGCGTGAACGTTGACTTCAAAGACAACGTCGTCACCGTCAAAGGCAAGCTCGGCGAACTCAAGACCAAAGTCACCGGTGATGTCAAAGTCACTATCGACAATGGTGAAATCAAGGTCGATCCTGCGAACGACTCCCAGCGCGCTCGCTCGCATTGGGGCCTGCACCGCACCCTGATCAACAACATGATCACCGGTGTCACCGCTGGCTTCAGCAAGCGCCTTGAAATCCGCGGCGTCGGTTACCGTGCCGCTATCGATGGCAATATCCTGACCATGGCGTTGGGCTACAGCCACGACATCAAGTACGCTATCCCCGCTGGTATCAGCATCGTCGCTGAAAAGCCGACCCTGCTCGTCATCTCCGGTGCGGATTCCCAGAAAGTGGGCGCGGTTGCCGCGCTTCTCCGTTCGCTCCGTAAACCTGAGCCGTACAAAGGCAAAGGCGTACGTTATGAGGACGAAAACGTAATCAGCAAAGAAGGCAAGAAGAAGTAATCATGGCTAGCACCACCTCCCAACTTTTTGCTCGTCGTCAGCGTCGCACACGTCTGAGCATCCGTGAGAAAAGCAACGGCCGCGTCCGTCTTTCCGTTTTCCGTTCCGGCAAGCATATCTATGCTCAGCTGATCGACGATGCGCAGGGCAAGACCCTCGCTTCCGCTTCGACCGTTGACAAAGAGCTGAAGTCTTCCCTGAAGACCACCAGCACGGTGGATGCTGCACGCAAGGTCGGCGAGCTGATCGCCAAGCGCGCTAAGGAAGCGAAAGTGGCTGAAGTGGTCTTCGACCGCGGCGGTTATATCTATCACGGCCGCGTGAAAGCGCTGGCAGAAGGCGCCCGTGAAGGCGGCCTTTCGTTCTAATCAAGAAGGATTTGAAGCAAAATGGCACGTAATGCACCCGCCAAAGCGCAGCAGGCTGAACAGAGCGATCTGATCGATAAGCTGGTCTCCATCAACCGCGTCGCGAAAGTCGTGAAAGGTGGCCGTCGTTTCGGTTTCGCCGCACTCGTCGTCGTCGGTGACGGCAAAGGTAAAGTCGGCTATGGTTCCGGCAAAGCGAAGGAAGTAACCGACGCGGTCCGTAAGGCCACAGACGCGGCGAAGAAGAACATGGTTCGCATCTCGCTGCGCGAGAGCCGTACCCTGCATCACGATGTGACCGGCCGTTTCGGCGCAGGTAACGTCATCATGCGCGCTGCTCCCGCCGGTACCGGCGTGATCGCAGGTGGTCCGATGCGTGCCGTCTTCGAAGCACTCGGTGTTCAGGACGTCGTCGCCAAGTCGCAGGGTTCCAGCAACCCGCATAACATGGTGAAGGCAACCTTCGAAGGCCTGAAGTCCATCCGTTCCCCGCGTGCCATCGCTGGCAAGCGCGGCCTGAAAATCAGCGAAGTCGTCGGCCGTCGTGAAGGCAGCACCAAAGACGCTTCCGCAGCCGTAGAAGAGTAAGAGGTATATCATGGCCGCTAAGAAACAAGCTGCTGCCGCAGGCAAAATCAAAGTCACGCAGATCGCCAGCCCCATCGGTCGTCCCGATGAGCAGCGCGCGACCCTCGTGGGCCTCGGCCTCAACAAGATCCGCCGTGTGAGCGTTCTGGAAGATACCCCTTCCGTGCGTGGCATGGTTCGCAAGGTGAACCACCTCGTCAAGGTGGAAGCCGCCGAGTAATTTGCCAGAATAATTTTGGGCGTATCGCCTGATTGGTTAGATAAGGTTTAGACCGATGAAATTGAATGAGATCAAAGACAACGCCGGCGCCCGCAAAGGCAAACTCCGCATTGGCCGCGGTATCGGCAGCACCAAAGGTAAGACCGGTGGTCGTGGTGTGAAAGGTCAGAAGGCGCGTACCGGTGTCAGCATCAACGGTTTCGAGGGCGGCCAACAGCCGATCTTCCGCCGTCTGCCGAAGCGCGGTTTCACCAGCCTGAACCGTAAAGAATACGAAGCCATCAACCTTTCCGACCTGCAGCGCCTCGTCGATGCGAAGAAAGTCGATGCTTCCAAGCCCCTGACCGCTGAAGTCCTGAAGGAAGCCGGTCTGGTGAAGCTCAACAAACACGGCGTGAAGCTGCTCGCAAAAGGCAAGCTCAGCGCGAAAGTCACCGTCGAAGTCGCGAAAGCGTCCGAAGCAGCTCAGGAAGCTGTGAAAAAAGCCGGCGGTAAAGTAGTTCTTCCGGAAGCGAAAGCGGCCTAACGGCCCTTTCGCTTTCGCGAATTCCCCCTCCGACTACCCTCTCGCCCCAGACAATATAGGTGGCTCCCATGGTTTCCGCAGCAGAACGTCTCGCCGCCAATATGAATGTCGGCGTTTTCGCTAAAGCCGAAGAATTGAAAAAGCGCCTCTGGTTCGTCCTTGGCGCTCTCATTGTTTATCGTATCGGCACTTTTATTCCCCTTCCGGGCATAGACCCCATCATGCTGGAGCAGATTTTCCACCAGCAAGGGCAGGGCATCCTCGGCATGTTCAACATGTTCTCCGGTGGTGCGTTGGGACGTATGTCCATCTTCGCGCTCGCCGTCGTGCCTTATATCTCCGCGTCCATCATCATGCAGTTGATGACGGTGGTTTCGCCGCAGCTCGCCGCGATGAAGAAAGAGGGCGAGAACGGACGCCGCAAAATCAACCAATACACCCGATTCGGCACGGTCCTCCTCGCGGCCATCCAAGGCTGGGGCATCGCCGTCGGTCTGGAGAACATGAGTGCAGGCGCAGGTTCCGCGGTCATCGAGCCGGGCTTGACCTTCCGCATCACCACCTCGCTGATTCTCGTGGGCGGCACCATGTTCCTGATGTGGCTGGGTGAGCAGATCACCTCGCGCGGCATCGGCAACGGCATCTCGCTCATCATCTTCGCAGGTATCGTCGCAGGCTTCCCGCCCGCACTGTTCCAGACCTTCTCCAGCGCGCGCACCAACGCCATGTCCATCGGTGTGGTGTTGTTCATGCTGGTGCTGGCTGTGGCTCTCGTGCTGCTCATGGTTTACGTGGAGCGTGCGCAGCGTCGTCTGGTCATTCAATATCCCAAACGTCAGGTCGGTAATAAGCTGATGCAGGGCGAGAAGTCGCACCTGCCGCTCAAGCTGAACATGGCGGGTGTGATTCCGGCGATCTTCGCCAGCTCCATCCTGATGTTCCCGCTGACCATCGTGCAGTTCAATCAGGGCGGCACGGGCTGGCTCAACACCGTCGCCACCTATCTCGGCCACGGTCAGCCGCTGTATATCGCGCTCTATGTGCTCATAATCCTGTTCTTCAGCTTCTTCTACACCGCGGTCATCTTCCCGCCGAAGGACGCAGCCGAGAACCTGAAGAAAAACGGTGGCTTCATCGCGGGTATCCGTCCGGGTAAGAACACCGAAGTCTATATCGATTACGTCCTGACCCGTTTGACCGTGGTCGGCGCAGCCTATATCGCCTTCGTCTGTGCGGTGCCCGAATTGCTCATCGCCGAATATAAAGTGCCCTTCTATCTGGGTGGGACGAGTTTGCTCATCGTCGTGAACGTGACGCTCGATTTCGTCAGCCAGGTACAGTCGCACCTCTTCGCGCATCAGTATGAAGGCCTCCTCAAGAAATCCAAACTGCGGAGCAAGCGTTCGTGAAATTGATCCTTCTCGGCCCTCCGGGCGCAGGCAAAGGCACGCAAGCGAAATTCCTTCAGGAGAAGTTCCATCTGGCGCATCTCTCCACCGGTGAAATGCTTCGCGCGCTGGTCGCCTCCGGTTCGGAACTGGGTAAGAAGGCGCAGGAAATCATGTCGAACGGCCAGCTCGTCTCCGACGACATCATGGTCGATATGATCCGCGACCGCATCAAACAGGACGATTGCAAGAACGGGTTCATCCTCGACGGCTTCCCGCGCACCATCGCACAGGCGGAAGCTTTGGATGAGATGCTGGAGTCCGAAGGCAAGCGCCTCGACCATGTCATCGAAATCCGTGTCAACGATGAAGAGATGGTCAACCGCGTCGCTGGCCGTTATGCCTGCGACAAATGCGGCGAAGGTTATCACGACCAATATAAACAGCCGAAGGTCTCCGGTGTGTGCGATGTGTGCGGCTCGAAAGAGTTCACCCGTCGCAAGGATGACCAGCCCGAGACGGTGAAACGCCGTCTTGAGTCTTATCACGCACAAACGGCTCCGCTTCTGCCGTATTACAAAAAAAGCGGCGTTCTCAAAGGGGTAGACGGCATGGCCGACATCTCCGACGTGACGCAGCAAATTAATTCGATAGTTTCGCACTAAAGCGGTTGACTTAGTGCAAAACTTACGTATTATCGTCCATCTTCGCCGACCCGCAGGGGTATTCGGCGGTGCTAACGAACTCAATTTTTGGAGATTTTAACTGTGGCACGTATCGCAGGTGTAAATATTCCGACCGCAAAACGCCTGGACATCGCTCTGACGTACATCCATGGCATCGGTCGTGCAAAAGCAACAGAGATTTGCGAAAAGACTGGTCTTCCCGTCAATAAGCGTGTCCACGAGTTGACTGAAGCGGAAGTGATCAAGGTGCGTGAATGCATCGATGCTGATTACACCGTGGAAGGTGAACTGCGCCGTGAAGTCGGCACCTATATCAAGCGCCTGATGGATCTGGCTTGCTACCGTGGCCTGCGTCACCGTCGCCGTCTGCCTGTCCGTGGTCAGCGCACCCACACCAACGCACGTACCCGCAAAGGCAAAGCGAAGCCGATTGCTGGTAAGAAGAAATAATTGAAACCGTAAAGTTAGGTTGAGAGACAATGGCTAAAGCTGAAGCAGCGGGCAAACGCGTTAAGCGCCGCGAACGTAAGAACATCACGACGGGCGTTGTCCACGTGAACGCTTCGTTCAACAACACCATCATCACCATCACCGATGTCCAGGGCAACGTTATCTCCTGGTCTTCCGCTGGTTCGCAGGGCTTCAAAGGCTCCCGCAAATCCACCCCTTATGCTGCGCAGATGACCGCTGAAGACGCGGGCCGCAAAGCACAGGAACACGGCGTGGCTAACGTGGAAGTCCTCGTGAAGGGTCCTGGTTCGGGTCGTGAATCCGCTCTGCGCGCACTGCAGGCGATTGGTTTCAGCGTCTCCTCCATCAAGGACGTGACCCCGATTCCGCACAACGGCTGCCGCCCCCCCAAACGCCGCCGCGTTTGATTTCCGATACGGATACCACGGGCGTGGACTCCTGAAGTGCACTTCGGGTGGTTTGCGGATTGAATATAAGCCTATTTCCATAGGGATGATGCTGTGATTAATAAGAACTGGAAAGAATTGATTAAGCCTTCGAAGCTCGTGATCGAGCCCAACAAGCGCAACCCCAATGAATCCGTTGTCGTTGCCGAGCCGCTTGAACGTGGCTTCGGTCTGACCCTCGGTAACGCGCTGCGCCGCGTGCTGCTCTCCTCCTTGCAGGGTGCGGCCATCACCTCTGTGAAGATCGAAGGCGTGTTGCATGAGTTCTCCTCCATCCCCGGCGTACGTGAAGACGTCACCGATGTGATCCTGAACCTGAAGACCCTCGCCATCAAATCCGGCAGCTCCGAGCGCAAGAAGCTTTCCCTGAAAGCGACCGGCCCTCTCGAAGTTACCGCCAGCATGATCACCGTCCCCGGCGACGTCGAGATCATCAACGGCGATGTCGTCATCTGCACCTTGGATCAGGGCGCGAAGATCGACATGGAACTGACCGTCGAGACCGGCAAAGGCTACGTTTCCTCCGCTCAGAACCGTCCGGAAGATGCGCCTATCGGCCTTATCCCCGTCGACGCTCTCTACAGCCCCATCAAGCGCGTTTCCTACAAAGTGGAAAACAGCCGCGTGGGTCAGGTCACCGACTACGACAAACTGTCCCTCTTCGTTGAGACCGACGGCACCGTGAACGCAGAAGATGCAGTCGCATTCTCCGCACGCATCTTGCAGGATCAGCTCCAGCAGTTCATCAACTTCGAAGAACAGGAAGTTGAAGAGCAGCGTAAAGAGAGCGAAGACCTGCCGTTCAGCCCTTACCTCCTCAAGAAGGTCGAAGAGCTGGAACTGTCCGTCCGTTCCGCGAACTGCCTGAAGAACGACAACATCGTTTACATCGGCGATTTGGTTCAGAAGACCGAATCCGAGATGCTCAAGACCCCGAACTTCGGTCGCAAGTCTTTGAACGAAATCAAAGAAGTCCTCGGCAACATGAACCTGCGCTTCGGTATGGATGTCGCCGGTTGGCCGCCTGAGAACATTGAAGACCTCGCTCGTCGTTACGAAGAGCCATACTAGGATACATGGGACGGGGGCAGATGCCCCCGTCAGCCATGAGCCAGCTAAGCTGCGCGCCATGGAAAAACAAGCAGGTTTTTCCGGGTGCGAAACATAAACAGGGATTCTCCCTTAAACCCCACGGTAAAATGCCAGCGGGGAATATAAATAACAGCGGCAAACACGGCCGCATTCACACTGTAGAAAGATAGTACCATGCGTCACGGAATGAGCGGCCGTAAACTGAACCGCACCAGCGCCCATCGTAAAGCGCTCTTCATGAATCTCGCAAACGCGCTGATCAAGCACGAGCAGATCACCACCACCCTCCCTAAGGCGAAAGACCTTCGTCCTTACGTCGAGAAACTGGTGACCCTCGGCAAGCGCGGTGACCTGCACGCACGCCGTCAGGCTCTGTCCATTCTGAAGGATAAGGACGTAGTCGCGAAACTCTTCGCTGCCATCGCAGAACGCTACAAAGAACGCAACGGTGGTTACATCCGCGTTCTCAAAGCTGGCTTCCGCTATGGTGACAACGCACCTCTCGCCATCATCGAGTTCGTTGATCGTGACGTTTCCGCTAAAGGTCAGGACTCCGGTCCGGTACAGGGCGGTGACGACGACTTCGAGCCTGAAGCGAAGAAAGTCGCTGCTGGCTGATAAGGCCGCGCGAGCGCAAGAAGATGAAACCCCTGTCGCTTCGGCACAGGGGTTTTTCTTTACCCTGTATTTATGAAAACAGTGCCTGAAGCCTGCGCGGCATTGCTGGACAGGGCGAACATTTCATGGAATTATCCCTACACCCATGCGTTTAATCACATAAGAGCCCGATGTCTTCCACCGCCGCTTCCGAAACCGCGACCAGACCCGCCGTGCAGATGAGCGCAGGCGAGGGCGGCGCGCTGCGTCTGGCCTTCTCCGGTGACTGGAAGATGACCGCGAGTGGTGCGGAAGCATTGGTTGACCTGCGCACCCGCGCCGCATCAGCACAAAAACTCAGCATTGACCTGACCAACGTCGGCGCGTGGGACACCTCCCTTGTCGCGCTGCTGTTCAGCCTCACACGTCACCTGAAAGGCGGCGCGGAAGCCTGTGAATGGCAAGGCGTGCCGCAGGGAGTGGAAGGCTTGCTGCGCCTCGCCTCTGCTCAGAAACGCGAGAAGGCCACCGAAGCACCCGATGTGCCGCTTGTGGAGAAAATGGGGGAGTGGACGCTGGAGCTCTATGCAGCCGGAGGCCGCGTGGCGACTTTCGTCGGCGATATGACCCTCGCCGCAGGGCGGATGCTGCGCGGTAAAGCCTATTTCCGCCGCGTGGATTTCGTCGAAGCCTTGGCCGATGCCGGCCCCCGCGCGCTGCCCATTGTCACCCTCATCAGCTTCCTTGTCGGCCTCATCCTCGCCTTCGTGGGCTCCATGCAGCTGCAGCAGTTCGGCGCGCAGATATTCGTGGCGAACCTTGTCGGCGTCGCCATGACCCGCGAGATGGGCGCGATGATGACCGGCATCATCATGGCGGGGCGCACAGGCGCATCTTACGCCGCGCGCCTTGGCACCATGCAGGTGAATGAAGAGATCGATGCCCTGCGCACCAACGGCATGGAGCCCCTTGATTTCCTCGCCCTGCCGCGCGTGCTGGCCTTGCTACTCATGGTGCCTGTATTGTGCGTCTATGCGGATGCGGTGGGGATCCTCGGCGGTGCGGCCATCGGTGTTGGCATGCTCGACCTCTCGCCCACGGAGTATTGGAATCAGACGGTGAAGGCCACACGCCTTGTCGATTGCTGGGCGGGATTGATTAAAAGCGTCGTCTTCGCCCTCGTGGTCGGCCTTGCGGGCTGCTATCACGGTTTCCGTTGTGGCCGCAGCTCCGAAGCGGTAGGGCGCGTCACCACCACGGCAGTGGTCAGCGCAATCGTATTCATCATCCTCACGGATGCCTTGTTGACGGTGGTGTACGATGTCCTCGGATTCTAAACATAGCCCGCCGCCCATCGAAGTGCGCGACCTCACCATCGGTTATGGCGAACGCATCGTGC
>VGDC01000016.1 GCA_016869895.1 Alphaproteobacteria bacterium | reverse complement strand
TGCTTTTTCATGGCATAGACATAGGCGCGGTTCAACGCGTCTTCATCGGCGTCGGGATCGTAGGATTTGACTTTTTCGACCAGCTCGAACTGGCGTATCATACGATGTACGACCTTCTATGAAGCTTAGTCTTCGACGTCCACATTCTCGTCAGCGAAGGACAGGCCGGCATCGTCAGCCTCTTCCTCGACCATGCGGCTGCCACGGGATTCTTCCGCCAGCAATTCGCGCGCTTCGTTGGTCTCTTCTTCGTTCTCGTCGATACGGTCGAAGCTCTGGGAGACTTTGCTGAACTGATTGATGGTCTGCTCGTTCAGCTCTTCCAAGGAAATGGTCTGTTCGGCAATTTCACGCAGGGAAACAACGGCGTTCTTGTCGTTATCGCGGTCGACCGTGAGCGGTGCGCCGGAGGAAATCTGCTTCGCGCGATAGGCGGCGTGCAGCACCAGATCAAAGCGGTTGGGGATGTTCAATACGCAGTCTTCAACGGTAACGCGTGCCATAGTGTCCTCTAAAACGACCTAATGATAACAAATTCAGGATTGCGGAAACTAGCCGATTCATCGGTGAAATACAAGAAAATTCGCTTTCTATGCCGCCGCCCTTGCGTTTATAGTGGCGAAATGCACAGCTCGTCCTTCACAGAACCGTCCCCTGACTGCCCGCTTTGCCCCCGCTTGAGCAGCTTAATCGCGGCGAACCGTGTGCAGTATCCGGATTTCTTCAATGCGCCCGTCCCCGCCTTCGGTAGTATGGACGCGCCACTGCTCATCGTCGGCCTTGCGCCGGGGTTGAAAGGTGCGAACCGCACGGGAAGGCCGTTCACGGGGGATTTCGCGGGGGATATTCTTTATGCCGCGCTGGCGGAGCATGGATTCACCCATGGCACGTTCAAACAACGGGTGGATGACGGATTGAAGCTTATCGACTGCCGCATCACCAATGCCGTGCGCTGTGTGCCGCCCGAGAACAAGCCGGAGACGGAGGAAATCAAGACCTGCAACCAGTTCCTGACCCAAGAAATCGCGGCCATGCGTAATCTGAAGGTCATCCTGTCGCTGGGGAGCATTTCGCACTCGGCGGTGCTGCGGGCATTCGGGCTGAAGCTTTCCCATGCGAAATTCACGCACGGCGCACATCACAGACTGCCGAACGGGCTGATTCTGGCGGATACCTATCACTCCTCGCGCTATAACATCAACACGGGGGTACTGACGCCCGCGATGTTCGATGAGGTTATCCACAACATCCGCCGGATTTTGTAGCGAATTTTCCCCTTCCGCGTCATCAAACTGTCATCTTAATCGGCTAAAGTGCGACACTGGAATCCTTTTAAGATGCATCCATGTCCATAAGCGCGACCACACTCGAAGACATACGCGAAGACGCTTTGCTGAATTATACGGTCGGCAACGCGCCCATGGGCATGGCCGCCGCCAAGGCGCTGGGCGAAGCTTTAGCCGTCAACACTTCCCTGAAAAGCCTGAGCGTGGAGAACCATAACCTCGGCGATGAGGGCGTGGCCTATCTCGCGGAAGCGCTGCACAAGAACAGCACGCTGGAAGACCTGAACCTGCGCAACAACGCCATCAGCCCCAAGGGCATGAAACTGCTGGCGGAGGCCATCGCCGGACACCCCAAGCTGCACTCGGTGAATCTGGGGCGGAACAACATCGGCGATGAGGGCGTGGGCATCCTGATGGATGCGATGAAGCCGCATTCCGCCCTGCGCTATCTGTTCATCGACGAGAACCACATCACCGCAGAGGGCGGGAAACGCGCGGCGCAAGCCCTGCGCGAAGGCGCGCCGCCACTGGCGCATCTGAACATCTCGCGCAACGGGATGGCATCCGAAGGGAGCATCGCCATCGCCGAAGCCATGCGGGAGAACCGCTCGCTCCACACCCTGCATATCCAAGGCAACCACACGGATGACGAGACGACCCGCAGGGTATCGAGCATCCTGCGCAGCAGCGGTAACACCAACCTGTTCCACCTCCACACCGTGAAGGTGGATGACGAGATGCAGGTGATGCTGAAGCGCAATCTCGACAAGGCACGGGATTTAGCGAAGACCTTCCAATGGGAGAAAGCCACCCTCTCCGCGCAGGAATACCGCCAGATGGACAAGCGGCACAACGCCATCGCCCATGTGCTGGATGTGGACGTGTGCGACATATCGGAACGGCTCGACCAACTCATCGACCGTCTGCCGAAACTGCCCGAAATGGATGCGCTGCCGGAAGGCCTTTTCGCCAAGGACGGGCGCGGATATGCCCCGCTGGACAACCCGCGCCTGTGGGAGACCCCCGAAGCGGCACTGGACACGATGGCGAACCTGTCGCTGACCAAGGAACTCGCCCAGCGCACCACCGCAAAAGGCGGGAAGCTGCTGGAAGCCCTCGCCAACTCCATTCCTGCGGAACGCTTCATCGGCGCGCTGAACGAACGCGGCGTGAAACTCGGCGCGGCGGAACTGCTGAAAGAGGACGACACCGCCAACGACCTGATGACGACGCTGCTCGAACAGAAAGACGGCGCACAGGCGATTTTCTCCACCTCCAACTGGCTGGGCAAATCCGTTCCCGAACTGCGGCGCGTGCATGCCGCCCTGCCCGAAGGCGCGCCGGACATCGGCCTGCATAGCCTGCAACAGGCCATCTCCCATGGCAAGAAATCCAACGGGGTGGGACGATGACGGAAGAGAAGGACTTCATCGAGAAACGGCTGGATAAAGTGCTGAATGCCAAGGGCATCCAGTATTCCGGCCTGTCGCTGGTGAGTGTCGTCCTCAAGCCGCAGCATATCGATTACCTCGCCGATAACCTGCCGGAGCACCGCAGCATTCCCGCGCTCGACCTGCAAGGGAACAGTCTCGACGACGAAGCCATCCCCGCGCTGAAGCGGCTGCTGGCGAAAATGCCTGATTTGAAAAGCCTGCATATCGGCTACAACCACTTCACCGCCGATGGCCTCTCCGCACTGAAAGAGGAGATGGGCAGGATTTGGGAAGTGGATGTGACCTCCAACCCGCTGGGGGAAAAGGGTGGCAAAGTCTTGAGCGAGGTGGTGGAATCCTCGCCGCGTCTGCATGCGCTGGTGGCGGCGAATTGCAGCCTCGGCGATGCAGGTTCGACCCAACTGGCGGATGCGGTGACGAAGAGCGAGAACCTCTATCACATCAACCTCGCCCACAACGATGCGACACCAGAGACGAACCGGCGGTTGTTGAACCAAATGGTGCGGGAGAACCGCTCGCTGACGCGTATCACCGTGGATTACGATGCCGTGGAGAACAACACGGGTCTGCACAAGGCACTTCTGGAAACACCGAGCCGCAACCTCTCCACCATCAATTTCGTGATGCCGGGAGCGAACCCGACCGTCAACTCCGCGTCCATCACCTTCTCGCGGCTGGAAATCAACCGCCAGAAATCCACCCAGTTACGCAGCAAAGTGCGCGGCGACTGGAGCATCATGAGCGGCGATGACCTGCGCGAAGTGGAGCGGCACCACCATGCTATCTTCGACCCCATGCTGACGAATCTCATCGAGCACCGGATGAAGGGATACGATGCTTTCGTCGACGCCCTGCCGAAACTGCCCGCGATGGGCGCGGGATTCACGGATAAGCTTTTCCGGACCGATGAAAAAGGCTTCGCACCGCTGGATAACCCGAAATTACTGACGGTGCAGGAGACAGACGCATTCCTGCGTGCGATTCCGCGCGATGCGGCGTTTTTGACCAAGAAAACAGACAAAGGCAGCGGCGTGCTGGACGTGCTGGCGCAGCATTACCCCGCTGAAAAGCTGATGGAAATCTGCAAGGAAAGTGGCACCTACCTCGGCAAAAACCTGCTGCTCGACCATTCCGGCAAAGCCTCGCCCCTCTTCCTGACGTTGATGGACAAGAAGGACATCGGCGCGGTGTTCACGCTGGATAACTGGTATGGGAAAAGTCAGGGCGAGCTGCAGAAGGTCTATGCCGTCTTGCCTGAAGCAGCGAAGAAGGATGTGCCGTATTTCGCGCTATTGCAGCAGATGAAAGTGCCCTCGCTGAAACAGGGGGTGGGACGATGAAACCCGAATTCACCCCGCATCCGCTCTGGAAGGAAAACGCCGAACTGGCGCAGAACTTGCGCGACAAAGTGCAGGAATGCCACGAGCGCGGGCATGGGCATTATAACTTCGGCGGCATCGAGATGGGGGATGAAGGGCTTTCCTTCCTCGCCCATGAGATGAACGAGTTGAGGGATGTTTCCGTACTCCGGCTGTCCACCATCGGCGCGACGGATGAAGGGATGAAACACGTCGTCACCTTGGCGAAGAATTCACCGGAAATCCGCCAGATCAGCATCGAGAACAATACGGTGACGCATCAAGGCATCGCCACCCTAGCCGCAGGGTTGGAAGGGCTGCCGCAGTTGACCCATTTCGACGCGCGCAACAACCCGCTTGGGCAGGAAGCGGGCGAAGCACTGGCAAGAATCGCCGCCATGCCTTCCCTGCGCAGCTTCTGCGCCATGGACTGCCAGCTGGGTGACGAGGGCGTGCGCCCTATTACAGCGGTCATCGCCAAAAGCCACACGCTGGAGAAAATGCAGCTGGGAGGCAATGATGTATCGCTGGAGGGCTGCAAGGAATACATGCAGGCCATCCGCAAGAACCGCTCGCTGACCCATTGCAGCTTCCAGCAGGGGGAAGAAAAAGATGACCTGCGCAAGGAATACCTGACCAAAGCATACGCCGAAGTGCGCAACCCGAACCTGACGTTCATGCTGCCACTCGACCACCACAACCGCGCGAAGATGCAGCAGAACAAATCGGATGTAAAAGGTCTTCCGCCGCATTTGGCTGGCGAGCTGAAAAACATCGACCATGGGACGCTGAAATTCATCGATGCGCGGGCGAACGGTATTTTCGAACTGTCGGGGGAATTCCTCATCCCCGATTCGACGGAAACGCGGGGCGAAACATATACCCGCTATGAGTCGTTCATGCGCAGTCTGCCGCGCTTGCCCGAAGCATCTGGCGAAGCATTCGTGAAAGCGCTGTTCACCGAAGATGCGAACGGATTCACCCCGCTGGATAATCCGCGCGTGAACCGCACGGGAGAAGCACTGCTGGACGGACTGAAAGCGAGCGACACGCCGCTGAGCCACGCGCTGCTGACCCGCGAAACACGCCGTGGCGGTTCGGTACTGGAAGCGATGGCGGGCGCGATGGAAACGGAAAAGCTCGTCTCCACCCTCAACCAAGCGGGCATCCAGCTAGGCGCGGAGGAACTGCTGAACAGCAACGGCCTTCCCACGCAAACGCTTCATAACATCCTCGATCAGGACGGCGGAGCGGCGCTGTTCACGGCGGATAACTGGCAAGGGAAGCACCGCGGCGAGATGAAACGCGTGTATGATGCGCTGCCGGCATCGCAGAAAGAAGGCGTGGCACTGCACAGCCTGCAATCGCAGATGCGCCCCAGAACCGAACAGGGGATAGGCCGATGAATCTGCCCTTGGACACTGCGAAAAAGACACTGGACGAAGCGGCGAAACGCATCAAAGGCCGCCGCCGCCTTTTCTCCAACAGCATGGGCGACGACCGTTTCCTCTATCTCAACGAGCAGAAACTGGCGAATGGAGAGGCCGAGAACGTCGGAAAGCTGAGCTTCGCCGAACATGACCTGACGGATAAATCGGTGCAGGGCATCTGCGATGTCATCAGGCAAGCACCACGCCTGCGCGAGATTCAACTGGGCAAGAACCGCTTCTCGCCGGACGGTTTGGCGCGGATATTCGCGGCGATGGAGAACTATCCGACTCTGGAGAATGTCGAAGTCGGCAATATGCCCATGGGAGAGAAAGGCGCCGCTGCGCTCGCCCGATTGCTGGGCAATGCGCCTGCGTTGAAGACACTCTCCGCTTCCAACGCCGATTTGGGCGATGAAACCATGGCTGGAATCCTCTCCGCTGCGGCGAAGAGCACCAGCCTTCGGGAACTCATCCTCCCCTCCAACGCGCCAAAGGAAAAAGCCGCTTTGGCCGCGCTGAAACTCATCTCGGCGAACCCGAACCTGACCACCCTTTCCCTCACCTCATATGGATGGGGCAAGGAAGACGGTTTCGCGGAAGCATTCTCCCACGTCACGCATCGTAACCTCGTGAACCTCACCCCCGCCAATGAACGTATCGGCAGGATGACCGAAAAGAATTACGACGCGTCGAAAGCGGTGGCAGAAACGCTGCTAGGGAATATGGATAGCTTGGATTATCAGCAGCTGACCTATGCGACGAACCGTCTTGCCTCGGCATATCGATTTCTGGAACGGCACAAGGATGAAGGGCAAGGCCTGCAAGAGGCGAAGCAGAACCTCGCCGGATTGCTCGCAAAAATGCCGCCTATGCCGGAAAAGGACTGTGATATACACGCGTTCTTCAAACTGAACGAACATGGATATGCGCCGCTGGATAACCCCATGCTGTGGCAACACCCCGATGCAACGGAGCGGCTTGCCAACCTGTCGCTGACGCAGGAAGACCTGAACCTGCGCACCACGAGAGGCGCAAGCCTACTGGAATCCCTCGCCCATGGCATGCCCGCCGAGGAAACCGTGAAGGCACTGAATAATCAGAAGCTTCGCCTCGGCGCACGCGAATTGCTCGACCGCGATGGCGAACCGAATGCGGTCTATAATGCGTTACTGGAACGCCACGACATCCGCCCGCTATTCCGTGTCGAGAACTGGGTCGGCAAGAGCAATCAGGAACTCTCCAGTGTCATCGCTCCTCTAAACGCCTATGAGCGCAGCAACGCGCCCGTGCATGCGCTGATGCAGCAGATGCGGCAGCATAGCCCCAACCTGAGCCGGGGGCGATGAATGCCGATTGATTACAAAGACGCGGTTGACCGCCAACTCGGACATATCGTGAAGAACGAAGGGGCATTGTGGCTTTCCAACCGCGAGCTGACCAATTCGGGCGTGCGCTATCTCTCCCGCCAGCTTTCAGGGATGCGTGGAAAAGACAACGCCCAATCGCTGGGCGCGCTGCACCTGAATGAAACGCACATCGACGACGAGGCCATCCCCTCGCTGGTGCGCATCGTCAAACGCGCGCCGAACCTGAAAATCCTCAATATTTCGGGCAATAAACTGACGGGAGCGGGCATCGCCGAACTGACCGAAGCACTCAAGACCCATCCCCGTCTGGAACTGCTGAACATCGGCAGCAATCCGCTGGGGCCGAAGGGCGCGGAAGCACTGGCGGAATATATCGCTGCGCCGAGCTGCACCATGGAAGAAATCCAAGCCCATCACAGCGGTTTCGGCGATAAAGGACTGGCATCCATCGCCAAAGCGGTGGGCGAAAAAGACCATAACTGGCTGACGCGCATCAACCTGATGGCAAATGATGGCGGGAAATCCGCTGCCGAGGAATGGACGAAGACGCTGCTTTCCGACAGGCGCATCTCCAGCATCCACCTGACGCAGGAGGATGAAGTGTTCAACGAAGCGGTGAAGGATGCCTACCGGCAGTCCGAGAACCCCAACCTGACCCATGTTTCACCGGTGAATCCGGGGGTGGCGGAGCGCACGGGATTCAACCGAACCGCCTGCATCAAGGCCGCAAACCACCTCATCAACAAGCCGGAAACGCTGGCCTACGACGACCTCGCCTTCACCCTGCAACGGGAAACGGGCGCGCAGCGATCCATCGTGAACGGCTTGCCACCGTATCGTTATCACACCTCGCGCTTCCACCAGCATATCGACAAGATGCCGCGTTTGCCTGTGCCGAACGCCAGTTTCGCCGATGCGCTGTTCAAGCCGGATGCCAGCGGTTTCGCCCCTCTGGACAACCCCAAAATCTGGCGGAATGCGGATGCCGTGTTCAAAGGTCTCGCCGCTTCCCATACCAAGCCGGACAACAGTTTCCTGACCCGAACCACGCCCCATGGCGTGACCTTCCTGCAATCGGCAGCGGGAATGATGGCATCGGAGAATCTGTTGTCCTATCTGCTGAAGAATCACAAGAAACTGGGCGTGGAAGACCTGCTGGATGCATCGCGCAAGCCTACACCGCTTTATCAGGCGTTCATCCGCCGTGGGGATGTGGGCGGCATCTTCATGCCGGAGAATTGGCTGGGGAAAACGCCGAATGCGCTGTATGCCGTCTATTCCGCATTGCCGGAGGCACTCCAGAAGGATGTGCCCATCAACACCCTCCGCCAGACCATGCGCCCCAGCCAGCAAGGCCGTGGCCGCTAGGCCTTAGACCCGCAGGAACCCCACGACGTCCTTCACTTCTTTCAACACGCCCTGCGCCACATCATTGGCGCGTTCCGCGCCGCGTTTCAGCACGGCATCGATATAGCCCTTATCGGCCTGCAAACGGCGCATTTCACCGGTGATGGGTTCTAGGTGGGCGACCGCCACATCCGCGAGGGATTTCTTGAATTCGGAGAAACCGCTGGTGGCGAAGCGCGACACGATGTCATCCCGCTTGTCGCCGGAAAGGGCGGAATAGATGTTGATGAGGTTGGCGGCTTCGGGGCGTTTTTCCACATCAAAGCTCAAGCCCGGCTCCATATCCGACTTCGCCTTGCGGATTTTCGCGGCGATAGTATCGGCATCGTCGGTCAGGTTGATGCGTGAATAATCCGACTCATCGGATTTGCTCATTTTCTTCGTGCCGTCACGCAGGCTCATGACACGGGTGGCGGCGCCCTGAATGACAGGCTCCGGCTGGGGGAATAGCTCCACACCATAGCGGCGGTTGAACGCGCCCGCGATGTCGCGCGCCAGTTCCAAATGCTGTTTCTGGTCTTCACCCACGGGCACATGAGTGGCCTTATAACCCAGAATATCCGCCGCCATCAGCACAGGATAGCTGTATAAACCTAGCTTCGCTTGTGTTGTTTTTTCTGAATCTTCAATCCCAGCCTCAACAAATATCTCCACAAAATGGAGTAATTCCTCAAGTCTCCCTTTACCCTTTTTGTATTGTTTTAATTCGTGTCGAATCTTTTTTAGTTGGTCTTCAGCATCTGCCTTTCGCAATTGCATCTTCTCCTTGAACTGGGTCATGCGGTTCAGCCAGCCAAGCGGCGTGTAGCAACCGAGAATCCAGCCCAACTCCGCATGGACGGAGACCATCGACTGGTTGAAGATGGTGTTCTTTTCGGGGTCGATGCCGCAGGCGATATAGGCCGCGGTGACTTCGCGAGTGGCGGCGCGCAGAGCTTCGGGGTCTTGCGGCACGGTGATGGCATGGAGATCGACGATGCAGAAAATCGCTTCATAATCATGCTGCATCTGCACCCAATTGCGTATCGCCCCCAGATAGTTACCGAGGTGAAGATTACCGGTGGGCTGTACGCCGGAGAAGATTCGCTTGGTCATGTGTGCATCCATCCGAAGGAAATAAGGTGCTTCCTATGTATAATCGCAACAAATTGTTAGCAATTGTTATTTGCGGGAAGCAAAGAGAGAAGCTAAACAACGTAGCATTAGAACAACCTTTTTTGGAAAGACCTGAATACGATGTGCGGAATTGTTGGCGTTATCGGTAATGAATCGGCTGCACCCTTGCTGGTGGACGGCCTGCGCCGTTTGGAATACCGCGGATATGACTCCGCCGGCATCGCCACATCGCTGAACGGGAAAATCCACCGCGTGCGCGCCGAGGGCAAACTGGCAAACCTCGAAAAAGCATTGCTCACGAACCCCATCGAAGGCACGGTCGGCATCGGCCACACCCGCTGGGCGACCCATGGCGCACCCAACGAGACCAACGCCCACCCCCACGCGACCGACAAGGTCGCAGTGGTGCATAACGGCATCATCGAGAACTTCCAAACGCTGCGCCAAGAGCTGAACTCGCTGGGTTACAGCTTCCACACCCAGACGGATACGGAAGTGGTGCCCATCCTCATCACCCATTTCCTGAAACTCGGCAAGAAGCCGGAAGAGGCCGTGGCGCAGACGCTGAAGAAGCTGGAAGGCGCATTCGCGCTGGCCATCGTGTTCTCCGACCATCCCGACATCCTTTTCGCCGCCCGTCGCGGTTCGCCGCTGGCCATCGGTTATGGCAACGGCGCGATGTACATCGGTTCGGACGCCATCGCCCTCGCCCCGTTCACGCAGCGTGTGGCATACCTCGAAGACGGCGACTATGCGTTGCTGACCCGCGAAGGCGTGACCATCCATGACACCACGGGCGCGGTCGCCGAGCGCGTCATCCGCCTGACCAACCTGACGGGCGCGACCGTCGGCAAAGGCGATTACCGCCATTATATGCAGAAGGAAATCCACGAGCAGCCGAGCGTCATCGGCCAGACGCTGCGCGTGTTCTATCAGTCCGGCACGGGTGAAATCCACCTGCCTGACCTGCCATTCGACCTGAAAGCCATTCCGCGCATCAGCATCGTGGCCTGCGGTACGTCCTATTATGCGGGTCTGGTCGCGAAATACTGGATCGAGAAATATGCGAAAGTGCCCGTGGAAATCGACATCGCTTCCGAATTCCGCTATCGCGAGCCTATCCTGGACAAAGGCGGTTTGAGCCTGTTCATCTCGCAATCCGGCGAAACCGCTGACACCATGGCGGCGCTGCGCATGTGCAAACAGCTGGGTCAGCACACACTCTCCATCGTCAACGTGCCATCAAGCAGCATGGCCATAGAATCCGACGCGGCGCTGTTCACCTATGCAGGCCCTGAAATCGGCGTGGCATCCACCAAAGCCTTTACCACGCAGCTGACCACGCTGGCTTGCTTCGTTCTCGCCCTCGCCCAAGCGCGCGGCGCATTGCCGAAAGAGGAAGTGGCGCGCCTCTCCCACGCGCTGGCAGAAGTGCCCGCCGTGGTCATGGAAATCCTGCAGAACGAAGAACGCTTCGCTGCACTCGCCCACGGCCTGCAACATGCTTCCGACGTGCTCTACCTCGGTCGCGGTACCAGCTTCGCCATCGCCATGGAAGGCGCGCTGAAACTGAAGGAAATCTCCTACATCCACGCGGAAGGCTATGCGGCGGGTGAACTCAAACACGGCCCCATCGCTCTCATCGACGAAAGCGTGCCTGTGGTGGTGCTCGCCCCACATGACCATTGGTTCGACAAGACCATCTCCAACGTGCAGGAAGTGGTGGCGCGCGGGGGCAAAGTCATCCTCTTCACCGACAAGAGCGGCAAGGCGCATATCGGCGATTTGAACGCGGAAGTGGTTGTTCTGCCAGAAATTAATACTTTGGTAACCCCGCTCCTCTATGCTATACCGATACAGTTGCTGGCCTATCACGTCGCCATCCTGAAAGGCACGGACGTTGACCAGCCGCGCAACCTTGCGAAATCGGTAACCGTCGAATAAGAAGGCATAAACATGGCAGAGAAACACATTCCCGCAGGTGAGTTACTCTTCCGTGAAGGCGATGCCGCCGCTTCCGCTTTCGTCATCCAGCAGGGCACGGTCGAAGTGTTCCGCCGCGGGAATGCTGGCGAGGAAGCCATCTCGCAGCATGGCGCAGGCGAAATCGTCGGTGAAATGGCGCTGTTCGATGATTTCACCGTGCATACCACCTCCGCCCGCGCGACCAGCGATGTCACCGTCGACGCTATCACCGGCGACGAAGTGCAGGGCGAGTTGAACAACTGCCCCCCACGCCTCGTGCCCATCGTCATGAGCATCTTCATGCGCCTGAAAGCCACGGGTGGGAATTATCCTGTATCTCACACAGCCGCACCCGCACCCCGCGCCGCAAAACCCGACATCACCCCTGTGCTCGGCGAAGATGTGGAAAAGGTCATCATTTCACCCGACAGCGCGGAAGCATCGGCCACCGCCAAGAAGTCGGAAATCGCGGTGTCGCACTTGCCTTTCCGCATCGGCGGATTCCACAAGGATCTGGATGTGAGCAAACTGGCCAAGGGCAACCACATGAACATCGCCAGCGAAGGCCCACCGCTGCGTGTATCGGTCAATCATTGCGAAATCATCCAGCAGGACGGCAATCTCTACGTCCTCGACCTTGGCAGCCGCTATGGCACAGTCGTGAATGGGCGCGCCATCGGCCGTGGCAAGGGTTTCTATAAAGCCCCGCTGCAGAAGGGCGAGAACACCGTCATCCTCGGCGAGAAAAAGACGTCGCCTTACAAATTGAAGGTGATTTGCTGAGTCGCGTGGTCAGCAGACCACGCCAGCCATGAGCCAGCGACCCGAAGGGCAACGAAGTTAAGCTGCACGCCAATTAAAAATAACTGCGTTGACTTACAGTTCAGACGATTTTTAAGGGCGAAAGAATCAGTGAGCACTGCTTTTTGAGAAGAGATTAATCACCAGCACGCCTGTGATGATGAGCGCGATGCCCGCAATCGCCGCCATATCAAGCTTCTGGCCGTAATAAATCCACGAAATCAGCGACACGAGCACAATGCCCAAGCCAGACCAGATGGCATAGGTGATGCCGATGGGCAGCACTTTCATCACATGGGTCATGGAATAGAAGGCGATGCCATAGCACACCACCATCAGTGCCGTCGGCCAGAAGCGCGTGAATTCCTCGGTGGCTTTCAGCGTCGATGTGCCGATGACTTCCGCGACCACGGAAATGAGGAGGTAGACGTAATGGGTGGGCATAGGTTTACCGTGCCAGCAAAGCCGTCAGCGTCGTCTC
>VGDC01000015.1 GCA_016869895.1 Alphaproteobacteria bacterium | reverse complement strand
TGTTCGGTGATGTATTTCTCAACGGAACCGATGGTGACCGCGCCGAAGCCGGGTTCGATGACGCAATTCCCTTCGCAGAGTCTATCCTGTGGGCAGATGCGACCGCAGATTTCGGGGAAGGTGTTGGTGGCGCTGGAAACGGCGTAGGCCTCTTCCAAGCGGCCTTCGGCGGCGAGTTTCAACCAATCGGGGATGTTGTTCTGCAAGGGGCAATGAATCTGGCAGAAGGGCACACCGCACTGGGAGCAGCGCGAGGCCTGCACCGCTGCGGAATTCGGGTCGAAAGGCAAATAAATTTCGTTAAAATCCTTCACGCGCTCCGCTGCGGGGCGCAGTTCAGGATATTGCTGATTTTTCGAGACAAAACGGAGCATGGTGGCCTTGGGTGTTTTTGCGGTGCAGCGACACTATACCTCTGAAATGGGAGAGATTTCCACCATTAATCGGTCAAAAATGCCTCAAAAACAGGCCAAAAAGCGTCGAAATTCTCTAGTTGCGGCACATGACCCAGCCCGTCGAGCGTTCGCAGCTTCGCATTGGGTATCTGCTTCGCGGCTTCATCGCCAAGGCGGTCGTAACGCCCCATTTCGTAGGTATCACGGTCTTTCTGGAAGGCTTGACCCGGCGCGGTGCGGTCACGCGTGCCGATGATGAGGCGGGTGGGGACTTTCAACAACGGGAAATCCTGTACGACGGGCTCGGAGAATATCATGTCGTAGGTGAGCGCGGCGTTCCATGCCACGCGCTCTTTGTCTTTGCCCAGCAGCCAGCCTTGGAGCGGCAGCGTCCATTGCTCGTATTCCGGTTTCCACTGGTTGTCGTAATAATATTTCTTTTGATATTCGACGATGGCTTCGGGGGTCTGTTTCAGCTCGGAGGCGTACCAATCCTGCGCGTCGCGGTAGGCCACATGGCTGAGGTAATCCTCTAGCCCGATGGGGTTGATGAGGATGAGCTTCGCGGTGCGTTCCGGGTGCATCAGCGCGAAGCGGGTGGCGAGCATGCCGCCCATGGAATGGCCGACGACGATGACCTTGCCGACCTGCAATTCATCGAGCAAAGCGGTGGTGTTGTTCACCAGTTGTGGGAAGCTGAACTGGTAATGGGCGGGTTTCGAGGATTTGCCGAAGCCGATCTGATCGGGGATGACGACGTTATAGCCCTTTTGGCTGAGCTGCATGGCCGTATCGCCCCAATACGCCCCGCCGAAATTCTTACCATGGAGCAATAAAACGGTGGGTTTCGCGTCATCCCCACGGATGCGCATATAAGCCATTTTGAGGGGCTGACGCTGGCTCTCGAAGCTGAAATGGCGCACGTGGAAGGGGTAGGTATAGCCGTCCAGCATCGCGTCATAGGCTTTCACCTCCGCATGGGCGGGGAAAGTCAGTAGCAGCGCAATGATGGCAAAGAAGAATCGCATGCCGCCACCTTACGGGGTGACGGGCGCGTTTTCAACGGTTGATTGGTTTTGGGCGGTGATGTCATCGGGATGGGCGGGTTCGGTGTCCGGTAGAATAATAACTTCTTCGCTCTCGACGATGATGGGGGTTTCCTCTGCGATAGGCTCGGGAGCGGCTTCCACCGCGTTCACTTCAGCCTCTGCCTCTTCGGCTGTGACAGCTGTCTCATCCCCCGGTTTTGCCCAACCGCCGCCGAGGGCTTTATAGAGGTTGACGCTGGCAGTCAAACGGTCGCGCTGGGCTTCGATGTAGCTCAGCTGCACCTGATAGAGGTTGCGCTGGGCATCGAGCTTCTCCAGATAGGTGGAGTAACCCGCATCGTAACGCAATGTCGAGACGCGCAGGGCTTCGGAGAGGGCGTTTCCTTGGGATTGGAGAGCATTCGTGCGGTCAGCGGAGGTCTGCTGCGCGCTCATCGCATCCATGACGTCTTTGAAGGCGACGCGAACGGCTTGCTGGTAAGCCGCTTGCGCTTCGTCCTTCACGCCACGGGCGCGGTCGACGTTATAACCCACGCGCGGGAAATCAAGCAGCGGGGCGACGACGGTCGCGCCAGCGTTCCACTCGCGGGCGGAGGTGCGCAGCAAACGGTCGGCATCGCTGCTGGCAAGCCCCAGCAAAGCGGAGAGGGAAACGGTGGGGAAATAGGCGGCTTTGGCCACGCCCACATCCGCATTGGCGGCGACCAGCTGCTGCTCGGCGGCGTAAACATCCGGTCTGCGCTCAAGCAGGGTGGAAGGCAGGTCTTGCGGCAAAGCGGGGGGAACGGGCAAATCGGCGAGGTTCTCGCCACGGGTGACCGTGCCTTCGATGATCTCCAGCGGCGAACGACCGAGCAGGATGGCCATGGAGCTGAGCAGCTCGGTACGGGCTTGCTGCAACACGGGCAGGGCGGCACGAGCGGAGGCTAGCTCGGATTCGGACTGGCGATAGGTGAGTTCATTCACTACGCCTGCGTTATATTGCTTGGATTCGTAGCCGAAAGCCTCTTCGCGGGAGAGGATGGTGTCTTCCGTCACACGGATCTGTTCATCCAGCGCGAGGAGGTTGAAATAGCCCGATGCGATGTCACTGGAGACGGCGAGGCGGATGGCATCGCGGTTGACTTCATTGGAGAGCAAACGCGCGCGGGCGGCTTCACTGCTCCGGCGCAGGCGACCCCAGAGATCGATTTCATAGGTCAGCACGGCGCCGAGCGAAAAGGCATTATAGGGCTTGGAATTCGCGGCGAAACCGGAGAAAGTGCTTTCCGCGCTGTTACGCACGCGGCTGGCACCGCCCTCAAGGGCGACGTCTGGATAAAGATTCGTGTCCACCACGCCGAGTGCGGCACGCGCCTGTGCCACGCGGGCGGCGGCGATGAGCAGGTCGCTATTGGCCTTCTGACCTTCCTCGACCAGCGCAGTGAGGTTGGGGTCGCCAAACAGCGTCCACCAGTCGAGCGGAATCCGCTCCTGCTTCACTTCCGCCGCTTTTTGCTCGGCGGATTGCGCCCAAGGCCAGCTGGCGGGCAAATCGAAAGCCGGACGGGCAAAATCATCCCCCACCGCGCAGGCGGAGAGCAACAAAGTAGCTGCGAGTAGACCGTATTTACGCATGGGGTTCCTCGTGATGGGGCTGTGCGGGTTTCTTGTTGCGCTCGGCCAACTGGGTGATGAGCTTATAGAACATCGGGATGAAGAAGGTGGCGAGCACCGTTGCGGCGATCATGCCGCCGATGACACCCGTGCCGATGGAGTGGCGGCTGGCCGAACCCGCGCCAGTGCTGATGGCGAGGGGTACGCAACCGAGGATGAACGCCAGCGAGGTCATCACGATGGGGCGGAAGCGCAGTCTTGCCGCTTCCAGCGCCGAATCGAGAATCGATTCGCCCTCTTCACGGCGGATCACCGCGAATTCGATGATGAGGATGGCGTTCTTCGCGCTGAGGCCGATGAGCGTTAGCAAGCCAACCTGGAAATAGAGGTCGTTGAAGAGGCCGCGCGACCATACCGCGAGCACCGCGCCGAAGACCCCGAAGGGTACGGCGGTGATGACCGCGAAAGGCAGCGTCCAGCGTTCATACTGCGCGGCGAGGATGAGGAACACCATCACCAAACCGAAGATGAAGGCGGTGATGCCCGTGCCGCCTGCGGCTTTCTCCTGATAGGCGGAGCCCGTCCATGCGAGGTTGTAATCCGTACCCGCGACCTGCGCGACCACTTCTTCCATGGCCTTCAAAGCCTGACCGGAGCTGAAGCCCGCAGCAGGGCCGCCCATGATCTTGGCGGATGGGAAGACGTTGAAACGGTCCACCAAATCGGGGCCGATGATGCGCTCGAAGGTCACCAGTGCATCAAGGGGAATCATCTTGCCGTCATTCGAGCGCACGAAGACCTGACGCATATCCTCCGGTTTTTCGCGGAATTCCGCCTCGGAAGACAGGCTGACGCGGAAGATGCGGCCATAAAGGGTGAAGTCGTTCACGTAATAGCTGCCGAAGGTGCTTTGCATGGCCGCGAAGACGGAATCCACAGGCACGCCTAGGGCTTTTGCCTTGGCACGGTCAAGATCGACATAATACTGCGGGATGTTCGCGGCGATGGTCGTCTGCACCCCCGCCAGTTCAGGACGTTTGGACGCTTCCGCCACGACCTTTCCCGCCATTTCGGCGATGGTTTTCGTATCCGCGCCGGAAAGGTTTTGCAGATAACCCTCGAAACCGCCCGTCATACTGATGCCCGTGATAGGGGGCGGGTTGAAGGCGATGACGAAAGTATCCTTGATGTCCATGCCCATGCCCATGATGCGGCCGACCATGTTCTTGGAACTGTGCTCTTCACCTTCGCGTTGCGTCCAGTCCTTCAGGATGATGAAGCCGATGGCCATGTGCGGACGTTGCGCGAAGCTCAAGACATCGAAACCCGCGAAAAGCACAGCGTGTTCGACCTCGGGCTGGGCGAGGATGCGCTTGGACATCTCGGCTGTCACCGCTTCGGTGCGGCTAAGCGACGAGCTGGGTTGCAGCATGGGGATGGCGAGGACGTAGCCTTGGTCTTCTTCCGGCACGAGTGCGCTCGGCACGCGGGTGAAGAGCAGCGCTGTGATGGCGATGAGGCCAAGGAACAGCAGGATGCCGATGCCCGCGCGGCGGAGCAGGAAGCTGACGCCTTTCATATATCCGCCCGTCACGCGCTCGAAACCATCGTTGAAAGCGCGGAAGAAGCGGTTCGGTTCGCTATGCACGGGCTTCAGGAAGGTGGCGCAGAGCGCGGGCGTGAGCGTCAAAGCCACGATGCCCGAAATGATGACGGAGATGGCGATGGTGATGGCGAATTGCTTGTACATCTCGCCCGTCATGCCGCCCATGAAGGCCACGGGAATGAACACCGCGCAGAGCACCAGAACGATGGCGACGATAGGGCCGGTCACCTCTTCCATCGCCTTGATGGCGGCCTGTTTCGGCGGGAGTTTCTCATTGGTCATGATACGTTCGACGTTCTCCAACACCACGATGGCGTCATCGACCACGATACCGATGGCGAGCACCATGCCGAAGAGCGTCAGCAGGTTGATGGAGAATCCGAGCAGGTACATGCCCATGAACGTGCCGATGAGCGACACAGGCACGGCGAGCAATGGGATGAGGGTGGCACGGGCGTTCTGGAGGAAAAGGAACACCACGACGACCACCAGCACCAAAGCTTCCGCGAAGGTCTTCACCACTTCATTGATGGAGATTTGCACGAATTTGGTGGTGTCGAAAGGCGAGGCATAGGCGATGCCCTCAGGGAAACGCTTTTCCAGTTCCACCATCTTGGCGTTGACGAGTTTGGTGGTTTCCAGTGCGTTCGCACCCGGCTGAAGGTTGATGCGGATCGGCGCGGCGGGCTGGCCGTTATAGATGCCGGAGAAGGCATAATCCTGTGAACCGAGTTCGACGCGCGCCACATCCTTCAAACGCAGGGTCGCGCCCTGCCCATCGGAACGCAGGATGATCTGCTCGAACTCGGATGGCTCAACCAGACGGCCTTTAGTGGTCACCGTATAGGTGAAGGATTGCTCGTTGGTCATCGGCTCTTGACCGAATGCACCGGCGGCGAACTGGGAGTTCTGCTCGCGGATGGCAGCGGCGACATCGGCGGGTGTCAGGTTATATTGCGCCAGCTTGTCGGGGCGCAACCAGATGCGCATGGAGTAGTCTTTGCTGCTGAAAAGGGCGGCATCACCCACGCCGGGAATGCGTTTAATCTCATCGAGCACATAAAGAAGCGCATAGTTGCTGACATAGATGGGGTCGTATTTCGCGCCGGGCGAATACATCATGACGACTTGCAGGATGGACGAGGAGCTTTTCACCACGTTCACACCTTGGCGGCGCACTTCTTCGGGCAAACGCGCCAATGCGGATTGTACGCGGTTGTTCACGTCGATGGTCGCCTGATCGGGGTCGGTGCCGATCTCGAAGGTGACGTTCAAGGACATCGTGCCGCTGTTGCTGCTCGTGGAGCGCATATACATCATGTTCGGCACGCCGTTTATCTGCTGTTCCAGCGGCGCGGCGACGGTATTGGCGATGACTTCTGCGGATGCGCCGGGATAGCTGGCGTTCACCACCACTTCGGGCGGGATGATGTTCGGATACTGCGAAATCGGCAGCACGCGCATGGCAGAGAAACCGGCCAGCACGATGATGATGGAGATGACCGATGCGAAGACCGGACGCTCGATGAAGAAGCGAGAGAACATGGATTACTCCTTGGCAGCAGCGGAAGCGTCTGCGGGTGTGGGTGCGCCTTCGGAAGCGTTTTCGGTGGTTGCGGCGGATGCTGCGGCAGTGGGCGGGGAGACGGTCACAGGCGCGTCAGGACGCACTTTGATCATCCCCTCGGTGATGACCTTGTCGCCAGCGACCAGACCATCCTCGATGAGGCGGAGTTTTTTGCCGCCGTTCAGCAGCGCGCCAGCCTTGATGGGCTTGATGGCGGCCTTGCCTTCAGGTGTCACGACGTAAACATACTGTCCTTCTGGCCCTTGCATGATGGCTTGATCCGGAATGGCGATGGCGTCGGGGCGCACGAAACCTTTCACGACGACGCGCACGAAGAGGCCGGGAAGCAATGCACCGTCCTTATTCGCCAGCACAGCACGGGCGCGAACGGTTCCGGTCTGCGGATCGATGATGCTGTCGGTGAAGTTCACGACACCTTCTTTGTCATAGACGCTGCCATCCCCGAAGCGTACTTCGGCGCGGAGTTTCTTATCTGCGGGAAGGACGAGTTTTCCGGAAGCGATGTCCATCCGCTGGGAAATCGCGTCGGAATCGGGGTAGGCGAATTCGATATAGAGCGGGTCGAGCTTGGTCACGCGGGTGAGCAGGCTGGTGTCAGCGGTGACAAGGCTGCCTTCGGAAAGGCCTTCCTTGCTGGTGACGCCGCTGATGGGCGCGCGTACGGTGGTGTAGCCGAGGTTGATGCGGGCGGTGTCCACGGTCGCTTTCGCCTGTTCATAAGCAGCGCGGGCGTCGTCATATTCCTTGGCGGAAACGGCTTTTTCCTTATACAGCTCGGAAACACGCTGCCAGTTGCGCTCGGTCTGGGTCAGCAAGGCTTGCTGCTGGGCGCGGGATGCTTCGAAGGGCGCGGCGTCGATGCGGAAGAGGACTTGCCCTTCCTTCACTTCCGAACCTTCCACATAGGTGCGCTCTTGCAGGATGCCGCTGACGCGGGCACGAATCTCCACCTCACGCGAGCCAGCCGTGCGGCCTGCGTATTCATAGGTGATAGGCTCATCTTTCGGTTGAATCTCCAGCACCGTCACTGCGGCGGGGGGCATGGCATGCTGTTCCGGTGCGCCGCCGCCGAAGAGTTTGGAGACACCATAAGCGACCGCACCGAGCACCACGATGCCCGCGACGATGGGGAGCAGGCGCGATTTCCGCCCAGAATCATAGGAAGAAGGATAACCGGAAGACATAGAGGAGGTGCTTTCTGAAAGTTTATGGGTGACAATATACATACATGATTGTATGGTTGCAAGAGACAACATCGCATCGGAAGCAAAAAAAATGATGCGCTGCAAAAAACAACTCGTCAGGCATGAGGCATGGTCAGAAAGAATAAAGAAGATACTGAGAAGACAAGAGAACTTCTTCTGGATGCGGCGGAATCCGTGTTTCTGGAGAAGGGTGTCGGCTCGGCCTCTTTGGAGGAAATCGCCAAACGCGCGGGGGTGACCCGTGGCGCGTTATACTGGCATTTCGAGAATAAAGCCGCGCTTTTCGGTGCGGTGCATGAGCGCGCGAAAGCTCCCCTAGATGCCTTCTTCGATGAAGAAATGCAATCGGCCAAGGACCCCATCGAGGCGTTGCGCGCTTCGACCATCCATGTTTTGCAGCTTCTGGCGACGGACGAGCGGATGCGTAATGTCTTCAGCATCATCATGTTCCGCTGCGAGAAGCCCGATGAGATGAGTATCGCCCAGAATTGCTGTCCTGTGCAGAAACGTATGGATGTGCTGGCTAAATTCGGTCGAGGTTTCGTGAAAGCCCATGAGGAGGGGCGTCTGGTCGAGGGGATGACCCCAGAACTCGCCGCCTTCGCCTTGCATGCCTATGTCTGCGGCATATTCAATGATTATCTGCGTTACAACGATAACCGTGATTTGAAGAAATCCGCGCCCAGCCTGATGAATATCTTCTTCGCGGGTGTGCTGAAGAAAAATTAGGAATTGCCCTCAAGCTAAGTGTCGAGGAGCAAAAAAGGGGAGGCCTAGGCCTCCCCTTTGTAATTCCGTGCAAGCGTGGTGCGTTCAATGCTCGACCAGCGCGGCTTCTTCGGGGGTCTCCGGTTCGCTCGCGCCTTCCTCAATAACGATGCTGCCCTCAGGGATGGCGGGCTCCACAACGCCAGCGGATGGCTCTATCGTGTCGTGCTCTTCGGAGACAACATCGGCGATTTCGCCGGTTAAAGCGTCGATCTCCACATCATAGCTTTTATCGCCCTGAATGACCGTCACGCTGTATATCGCCGCGCCGTCATAATCGTCGAGCGAGGCGTTGAAGCCTTTGCCGTTCTTGTGTTTCTCGGCGATGGCGATGGCATCAGTGAGGGAAATCTTGGTGCGGTTCAGGAGTTTGGCATCCTGTGCCATATCGTCGGCATCATAGGCCAGAACAGGATTCACGAGGCTGAAAAGGATGAAGGCAGCGCAGGTGTAAGTGAAGAATTTACGCATTCAATGCAGCTCCGAAAGGATATGTCAGCCTCTATACCATAAATCCAAACGGTTAAGGAATAATAAACTTTGCGGTAAAAAATAAGGGGAGGCGGTGAAGCCTCCCCTTGAAAGGTAATGCTGATTGATTATCAGTCTTTTTTGGATTCGATGATGGTGCCGGTCGCGCCGTTCACTTTCACGTCGAATTCCTGATCGCCATTCAGGAGTTTGATTTCCCAGATGGGGGTGTCTTTTTCTTCGCTGAGGTCAGCTTCGATGGCTTTACCAGCCTGGTTCTTCTCAGCCAGCGCGATAGCGTCGGTCAGGGAGACGGTCGCTTTCGCGAGCAGGTCTTTGTCGCTCATGGCGAAAGCGGCGGAGGAGAGGGCAACGGAAGCGACAGCGGTGAGTGCTACGAGCTTTTTCATGGGATGAGTCCTTATATTCATGTTTTGTGGATAGGATGTGCTTATGAGCAGACCCACCCTACAGGCGACCCCGTAAAAAACCCATTATGCTGTGTGTTTTATGCTACGCGCTTAGAATTCGAGCTGCAAACGGCTGAACACGCTCTGCTCTTCCGGCAGGTTCTGGTCGAAGGTGGCGTATTCATAGTTCAACAGCACCTTCACATAATTGTTCAGGTGCCAGTTGAGACCCGCCGTCAGCGCGGTGAGGTTGTCGGCGGAGGCGGTGGTGTCCACGAAACGCGCGTCATTCGCGTCCGACACATCCACATAAGCGATGCGGCCTGTCACTTCCCATGCGCCCCATTGTCCGGCGGAGGGGTTGAAGGGACGGGCGGGGTTCAGGTGGCCATAGGTGGTGTTCTCACCGGTGAGGACGTAGCCAACGCTCAGCTGCGCGGCATGGAACGCCAGCGTGTCGCGCGCACTGGTGGCGGTGTTCAGCGTACCTTGGCGGATATAGGCGTATTCGCCCATCATCTCGAATGGCCCGTGGTACCAGTGCATCTGCGGAGACAAGCGGATGGTCGAGCCGTCAGCCAGAGATGCGCCGAGGTAATCCAGCAGTTCGCCGCCTGCGGAGCTTTCCGCTCCGGTCAAGCGTTTGCGGCTGGGAGTGCTGTCGCGGTCGCCGTAATCCCCGCCGATGCCAAACTGGAGCTTGTCGAACGCGCTTCCCGAACCTTTGAAGGGGCTGACAAGCACGCGCGCGGCATAGGTGCGGTTGCGCCAGTCTTCACCGTCCGGTCCTTCGTCTTCCGCACCGTTGGTGAACACGCCGAGGGAGTAGCTGATGGTTTTCTCGCTGAATTCACCATCCGCCATCAGACCGTATTCACGACCGGGGAGCAGGGAGGAAACGGGGCTGCGCTCGATGAATTGCATATCAGAGCTGGACTGGTTTATCTCAAGACCAAGCGGGGTTTTCATCTTACCCGCCGTCAGCGAGAAATTCGGGTGGAATGCGTAAGTCCCGTAAGCGTCCTGCAATTCATTACGCCCATCGGAAAGCTCGGTGGAGAACTTGGACGAGAAATTATCACCGATTTCAATGCGCATGGTGGGGCGGATACGGCGTAATTCCGCATCTTCCTGCGCGGAGTTCGGTTTCAGCGGCAGGAAACCATCCGCTTGCACATAGCCATCGAAAAGGAATTTGGTTTTCTGCTGCGGCAAGGAAAATTCAATCGTGCCGGGATGCACACGCCATTGGGCGTTATTGATGTCATCATTCGCGGTGGCTGCTTGCGCAGGGAGCAGGGCGAGGCAGGAAAACAGGATTCTTCGCATGGAAACTCAGGTCGGAAAAATGTGAAAAAAGTAATAGAACATGACTAACCCCCCATAATCAAGTGAAAAATCCATGCATCTGAAAGGTGCTTGCTGCGTGAGGGGCGCATGGTTTCTTTATAGGGGCGGTGCTATAGTCAAGACATGAAGCCGATCCCGCAGACGGCTTCAAACAAGAAACCCGCAGGTGATGAACCTGCGGGTTTCGTTGTTCTAGGCTAATGCTGAAGCTTAGCGCGGGCGCTTCGCGAATTGTTTTTTCGCGGCGGGTTTGCCGGCGTTGGGGCTGATGGGGCGTCCCTGTGCCGCCGAAAGACGCTCGTTATAGGCGCGACGGGATGCGTCATAATCAGGGCGCGCATCCGAAGTGAAATCGGCTTTCTTTTCACCGAAGGCCTTTTTCTCGCCGAAAGCCTTCTTTTCACCGAAAGGCTTCTTCACATAAGGACGGTCGCCGAAGCTTTTGGCTTCATAGGGCTTCTTGTCGCCAAAAGGCTTGCGCTCGCCGAATGCTTTCTTTTCACCAAAGGCCTTCTTTTCGCCGAAGGGCTTTTTGGTGTATTCACGAGCACCTTCTTCACGGGGAGCGTATTCACGAGGAGCGCGTTCCGCTTTCTCGTAGGTCGCTGCGCGCTCGGCGCGGGGCGCACGTTCACCACGGGATGGACGTTCCGCACGCTGCTCGGCGGTGCGACCGAAAGGCTTGCGTTCACCGAATTCCTTCGGTTTCCGCTCGGCGAAATCACGCGCTGCGGGACGCTCGCCACGCTGTTCGGGCGAGGTGTCGTCGCTCTGCCAAGGACGGCCAGCGGCGGGTTTGCCGAAGGGTTTTTTATCACCGAAGGCTTTCTTTTCGCCCCAAGGTTTTTTGTCTCCGAAAGCTTTCTTTTCGCCGAATTTCTTTTCACCAAAAGCTTTCTTCTCACCGAAGGGCTTTTTGCCGTAAGGCTTGTCGAAGGACTTCTCCGCGCGGTCTTCACGCGGGGTATAGGCCTTTTTGCTGTAACCTTCCGAAGCGGAGTGCGCGGGTTTATCCGCGCTAGCATCGCGCCAAGGGCGTGGGGCGGTGCTGCGCGCTGGCTCATAGGCATCGTTGGAGCGTTCCGCGAAGGGCTTGCGCTCTTTCGGCATGGTAGCCTTCTCGCCGTAGGATTTCTTCGGCGCGCCGTATTTATCCTGTTTGGCGAAGGGGTTGGATTTCGCGCCGGCCTTCACGAAAGGCTTGCCCGTGCGGTAGGCGGAAACATGGGTGCTGTCCTGTTTGGCGGCGTTGGGGTCGAGCATGTCGCTGATGGCGCGCCATTTGCGGTTCTCGTCGCGGCTGACGAAGCTGACAGCGGAACCTTTGCTGTTGGCACGCGCGGTGCGGCCGATGCGGTGGATGTAATCCTCCGGGTTCTGCGGCAGGTCGAAATTGATGACGTGTTCGATGTGCGGAATATCGAGACCGCGAGCGGCGACGTCGGTGGCGACGAGGATACGGTGGCGCTTATCACGGAACGCCTGAATCACGCGCTCGCGCTTGCGCTGCTGGAGATCGCCGTGAATGGCGTCCACGCGGTGGTTGTCTTCCGCGAGGCGGGTGGCGAGGCGGTCTGCGCCGAATTTGGTCTTCACGAAGATGATGACCGAACCTTCACGCTGGTCGAGCTGCTTCAGCAATTCACCGTATTTCTCACCGGCGGTGAGGAACACGCTGGATTGCTCGACTTTGGTGGCAGCGGCGTTGGCTTCGCCCACGGAAATGCGCACGGGGTCGGTCTGGTAGTTCTTCACCAGATTGAGGATTTCGCGGGGCAGGGTGGCGGAGAAGAGCATGGTCTGACGCTCAGCGGGAACGTGGCCGAGGATGGCGTCGATCTGGATGCCGAAGCCCATGTCGAGCATGCGGTCGGCTTCATCGAGCACGACGATTTTGGTCTGGTCGAGGCGCAGGGTGGTGCGGTCGAGGTGGTCGTTGATACGGCCAGGGGTGCCGACGATGACGCGCGGCTTCGCCTTCAACTGCATGAGCTGCTTGCCCATGCTGTCGCCGCCGATGAGCAATGCGGTCTTGATGTAGCTTTTGAAGCCGAGCAGTTCCACGACGACTTTGGAGACCTGAGTCGCTAATTCGCGGGTGGGGCACATGATGAGCGCGGTGGCTTTCGGGTCTTCCAACAGGCGAGCGACCAACGGCACGGTGAACGCGGCGGTCTTGCCCGTGCCGGTCTGTGCGGTGCCGAGGATGTCGCGACCTTCGAGGGCGACAGGGATGGCCTGTTCCTGAATGGGGGTGGGATTGACGAATTGCATACGCGCCAGCGTGGTTTTCAGGGCATCCGGCAACT
>VGDC01000014.1 GCA_016869895.1 Alphaproteobacteria bacterium | reverse complement strand
GCAGGATGTCGCTGGATGCGTTGGTATAGACGCCCACGCCGTTTCCGTACGTCGCTGCTCTGGCGATTCCGTCCTCGAGTATCAGCGTGGAGAGGCCGTCGAATGCCAGAGCGACATCACTGGTGATGTCGAAATCGCTCACGACGACGAAATCACTAGCAGAGCCGATGATGCCGTTATTCGCGGCATCCAGCGTGATACCCGTCATAAGGGCGGTATCGACGCTATCAAGGAAGATTCCAGTCGTCGCGTTCGTCACGGATACATCGCTCAGCAGGGTCTGGAAACTATTGTCGACGGACACTCCCGTGGCCGTGTCATCGATGGTGATGGCATTGAAGAGCTGTGCGCCGACGCTGTTCGTCACGTTCAAGCCCGAAGTGGACATGCCGGACAGGTGCGTATCGGTCACCACCACGACTTGCGCTGCGGAGATGTTCTCGACGCTGATGCCCGAAGTCACCGTGTTCCCTGCCGTGAAATCAATGCCGTGCAATCCGCTGTCTATCGCGTCTATCCGTAGCATCGCCCCACCGGTGATGGCGGCGGAGTTGGTCACGTTCGGTCGCGTGCCGATGATGGGCGCGTCCACCACCCTGCCGCTCGTCAAACCGACCACTGAGATTTCTGCGCCTCCGCCCAAGAGCAACTGCCCATCCAAAGGCGTGATGACGCTATCCGCTGCGATGTCGATATCGCCTTTGCTGCCGTCGAATAATACGAGTGAATCGGCTCCCGCCGCAGCGAGGGCGGCGTTGATGTCCACCGTATCCGCATCAATCACCGTACTAACCTGCGTGAAGCTGCCCACCGGATGATAGACCCCTGCCGCCTCCACTGTCGGGGCGGTCGAGCCCGTCCCCGCGACGATGTCCACATCGCGTTCGATGAAATTCGTCATGCGCTGATCAAGACGCGATAGATTAGCCGTCTGCGCGCTTGCTCCACCAAAGGGGATGCGTATCTGCGCCAGCGCGGTGGTCATGTCTTCGCGCGGGCCATCGTTCTGGAATTGCGCGCCGAAGGTGAATTCCACGCCTTCAGGCAGTGCGTCCCAATGTTCGTGTTTCACAGTGAATTCCACGCGCGCCTTCGGGCCGCTCACATTCTCGAATCCGCTCGCATCGAAATGGTAGAACCCTCCGAATGCGCGGAGGTCGAAGGCATCGATGGGCAGGCGGTATCCGATTTCCGCGTCCACCCCGCGCAGCGCGCGTTCCGTGAAATTGGTGCTGCTGATGCCGATATTGCCTCCGCCATCCACCACGATGGAGGCCGCGCCGGCGATGCTGTTCACCTCGTTTTCGGGGAGATAGCCGTTGATGCGCAAATCCCAGTCTCCGGTGAGTGCCTCGAATCCGGCAGTTCCCTGCCAATAGTCGAATCCGTTCGCGCTGTGCAGGTGGTCGGCGAAGACATAACCACCGAATATCCAGCCGGCGCGCTGCTGGCGATAGCCCAGACCCAGGTTATATTCCTGGCTGCTCTGGTCATCCAGACGCCCGCGCACATCGGCGAAGAGGAGCGATTTTTCGTCCTGCGCCAAGGGAATCAGCATTTTGGGATAGGCGATGGCGCGGTCATCGTTCAGCCGTCCTTCCAGTTCCAAAGTCGGCTGCCATTTCGGTGCTTCCTGCGCGAAACTCGGCGTGAAGCACAGGCAGAGAGCGGTCGTGGAAAGCAGGAGACGCATATGTCAGCTACAGTGCGGAGGGGTGAAAGATTGAAATCTATGTGATGCCATGGGTTAAGTCAATAATTGTGCTTCCAGCGCTTATGCACCCAGACGAGCGTGCCGAGGAACATCATCAGCCAGCCCGTGCCGAACCCTGCGGCGCAGGGGATGAGGATATGCGCGGGCGGGGTCTGGCCATCATAGTGCAGCAGCGCGAGGAACGTCGCCGCCAGCGATACTACCGCCAGCACCATCCCTCGGCGGATGGGTCGGGTGGTGACGATGTTCAGAACGCGCTTCAGCATGGCATACCTCTTTTCTTCATTCCTATCTCACTTGCCCGCAGGAATAAATGTTTTTGATGCGCCTTTTTCGGTGTAAAAGAGGGGTATGAACACGCATGCGGAAACATACGATATCGCCATCATCGGCGCAGGGCCAGTCGGCCTTGCCTTGGCGCGCGCGCTTTCGGCGCAGGGCTTGCGTTCCGTGGTGCTCGAAAAGCAGTCGCTGGATGCCATCGCTAATCCCCAAGCCGACGGGCGCGACATCGCGTTGACGCATCTTTCCCGCAAAATCCTGGGCGAAATGGGCATCTGGCCTGCGATTCCGCAAGGCGAAGTCTCGCCCATCGTCAAGGCGCAGGTGTTCAACGGCGGCTTCGACCAGCACATGGATATGCATTCCGATTCCGAGGATGCGCTGGGTTTCATCGTCTCCAACCACCTCATCCGCAAGGCGATATATGATTCCGTGGCGGGGGATGGTAACGTCACGTTGCTCACCGATTGCACCGCGAAGGACATCCGCATCGATGCGAAAGGGTGTCATATAAGCCTTTCTTCAGGCGGTAATTTGACAGCGAAATTGCTTGTCATCGCCGATAGCCGCTTCTCCGCCACGCGCCAGCAGCTGGGCATCCCCGCCGCCAAGCATGATTTCAGCAAGGTGATGATGGTCTGCCGCATGACGCATGAGTTGACCCATGACAACACCGCCCGTGAATGCTTCCTCTATGATGGCTGGACGCTGGCCGTTCTGCCGCTGAACAGTGATGAAAACGGCGGGTATCGCTCCTCCGTGGTCATCACCGCGAACCCTGAACGCAACAAGGAAATCGCCGCGCTGGATGCGGATGCCTTCGCACGTTGGGCGGAAGCCAAGCTGCAACACCGCTTCGGCACGATGACGCTCGAGAACACCCGCCATTCCTATCCGCTCGTGGCGACCTATGCCGAGCGGTTCTCTGGTGCGCGTTGGGTCTTGATGGGCGATGCGGCGGTGGGTATGCATCCTGTCACCGCACATGGGTTCAACTTCGGCCTGCGCGGCGTGCAGACCCTCGCCGAATCCATCAAACTGGCTGGTGGAGACCCCGCTTCCCCGACAGCGCTGCTGCGTTATGACCGCCAGCACCGCCAAGCGACCCGCCCGCTTTACCTCGCCACCAACGGCATCGTGCGGCTATACACCACCGACACCCCTGTGGCCAAAGTTGCACGCAATGTGCTGCTGAAGGGCGCGAACTTGCTTTCGCCCGTCAAAGGCGTGTTGATGAAGAAATTGATGGAAGCGGAGAAGCACTGATATGTCGGAAATAGACCTCATCATCACCCCGCGCATGAAAGATATCGA
Organism: Alphaproteobacteria bacterium; assembly: GCA_016869895.1. Lineage (GTDB taxonomy): Bacteria > Pseudomonadota > Alphaproteobacteria > Rickettsiales > VGDC01 > VGDC01. The sequence continues at coordinate 10,759 of VGDC01000014.1, read as the reverse complement.
CGGCTTGCCTGTCGGGCGCATCCTGCCCTATGCGAAAAAGCGCATGGTCGGGCCTTTCGTCTTCCTCGACCATATGGGACCCGCCGATTTTGAGGCAGGCGAGGGGATAGACGTTCGCCCCCATCCGCATATCGGCCTCAGCACGGTGACGTATCTTTTCGAAGGCGAAATCCTCCACCGTGATTCTCTCGGTTCGCTCCAGCCCATCCGCCCCGGCGATGTGAACTGGATGACCTCCGGTCGCGGCATCACCCATTCCGAGCGCACCAGTGCCGATGAACGCGGTCGTCCGCACCCGCTCCATGGTTTGCAAAGCTGGGTAGCACTGCCGAAGGAATATGAGGAATGCGCGCCTGAATTTTTTCACCACACCGCGGCGTCTCTGCCGGAACTGGACATCGGCGGGGCGAACCTGCGCATCGTCGCGGGGCGTGCATACGGTGAAGAATCCCCCGCCAAAATCCTCAGCCCGCAGTTCTATGTCGCGGTGACGATGAAGGCCGGAAGCACCTTGGAATTGCCGAATGAATACACCGAACGCGCGTTGTATTTGCTAGAAGGTGACCTGCGCATCGGCCAGACCCGCATCGCCGCGCGCACCATGCCCGTCTTCCATAATGGCGACCGGATTATCGTTGAAGCCCTGCGCGATTCCAAGCTGATGCTCCTCGGCGGCGACCCATTCCCCGAAGCGCGGTACATCGATTGGAACTTCGTTTCCAGCGATCCTGAACGCCTGCTGCAGGCCAAGCAGGACTGGCGCGACCAGAAATTCCCCCTCGTCACCGGAGACGAAAAAGAATTCATCCCCCTGCCGGATGCTCCCAAATCCGGCACGATTCTATAAGGATTTTTATGGCCACTGATTCCCCCACCACCGCCACTGTCATCGAGAACGGCGAAAGCCCCTTCGCTGTGGACATCACCGTTTCCGATCATCGCATCAAAGGCGACGAGCCGGAAGGGATGGGCGGCAAGAATCTCGGCCCCGCGCCCTATGACCTGCTTTCCGCCGCACTAGCCGAATGCACCGCCATGACTGTGCGCTGGTATGCCCGCCAGCAGGAATGGCCGCTGGACAAGGTGGAAGTGGTGCTCACCCATCAGAAGGAAGCCAAGGAAGGCCAGCGCGGCAAGACCGATGTCTTCACCAAGCGTATTACCATCCACGGCGATGGGTTGACGGACGAGCAACGCGCCAAGCTCATCGAAGTGGCCGCCAAATGCCCTGTCCAGCGCACGCTGGAAGGAACTCCTGTTATCAAGACAGAAGCATGAGTAAAAATATACAGCGTTGCAGCTGGGTGAATCTCTCAAAACCGCATTATGTGGATTATCATGACCATGAATGGGGCGTGCCTGTCCATGATGACCACACGCTGTTCGAGATGCTCATTCTGGAGGGCGCGCAGGCAGGCCTAAGCTGGGAGACGATTCTCAAACGCCGCGCGGAATACCGAAAGGCTTTCAAAGGCTTCGATGTCAAGAAATGCGCCGCGATGACCGATGCAGAGCTGGAGAAATTGATGTTCGACGAGGGTATCATCCGCAATCGCTTGAAGATATTCTCGGTGCGCAAAAATGCGCTCGCTTTCATCCAAATTCAGCAAGAATTCGGTTCATTCGATGCGTTTTTATGGTCATTTGTGAACGGAAAAGTGCAGAAAAATCGCACAAAACATATCATCACTTCTCCAGAATCCGATGCTATCTCCAAAGCGCTCAAAAAGCGCGGCATGTCATTTGTTGGCAGCACCATCATCTATGCCTATATGCAGGCGGTGGGGCTGGTGGACGACCATCAGGCCGGATGTTTCCGCGCCAAAGCGTGAATTTCCTTGCCAAAACCGCCCTGTTGCAGCACTCATAGGATATGGAAAAAGACATTCAGACATTGCAGGAACTGGTGGCGCATCAGCAGGAGGATATCTCCCGCCTGAGCGATGAGCTATACATCCAGCAGCAAGAGATCGTGAAGTTGCAGACGCTGGTGAAAGCCGTGCAGAAGCAGCTGGAACAGGCATTGGCGGAAGCGGCGGTCGGCGCAGGCGGCGATAATTCCCCCGAACCCCCACCCCCGCATTATTGAGGGCGAATCATGGCGACTTTAGGGCGGATGAATACCCTGCGGGTGATTAAATACTACGACTTCGGAATGTATCTCGAAGGCGAGGATCTTGGCGAGATTCTGCTGCCCACCCGCTATATCCCCGAAGGCGCGGATTTGGATGATATGCTGGAGGTGTTCATCTACCTCGATTCGGAAGACCGTCTGGTGGCCACCACCGAAAAACCCTATGTGATGGTCGGCCAGTTCGCGCACTTACGGGTGAAGGACGTGGGGCAGGCGGGGGCATACCTCGACTGGGGATTGATGAAGGATTTGTTCGTGCCGTTCAAGGAACAGCGCGTGCCGATGGATGTCGGCAAGTCCTACACCGTCTGCGTGTTCATCGACAATACAGGCCGCATCGCGGCCAGCAGCAAATTGGATTCCTTCTTCGATGAAGAGGATGATGGAGACTTCGAGCAAGGGCAGGAGGTCGACCTGCATATCGCTTCGCGCAGCGACCTCGGCTATAAAGCCATCATCGATGGCTCGCACCTTGGTCTCATCCACCAGTCCGACATCTTCCGCGATTTGCGCGTGGGGCAGGACGTGACGGGATACATCAAACTCATCCGCGAGGATGGGCGCATCGACCTGACGCTGCAACCCAAGACCGGAAAAGTCGTCAAGACACTGGGCGAACAGATCATCAGCCATCTGGAAATGTGCGGCGGCAGCAGCACCTTGACGGATAAATCCTCCCCCGAAGAAATCTCCAGGGAATTCGGGGTCAGCAAAGCGAATTTCAAACGCGCCATCGGATTGCTTTATAAAGAAAAGCGCATCACGCTGGGCGACGGCGTCATCAACTTGGTGAAATGACATGAGCAAGGCATTCACCAAAGAGAATGACGGCGGCGAGGGCGATAAACCTGAAGAGGTGGAATTGTTACCTAAGAACCTCAAGAATTACATGACCCCCACGGGTTTTGCCGCGTTACAGGCGGAGTTCCGTCAGTTGATGCGGGTTGAACGCCCGAAGGTGGTCGAGGTGGTCGCATGGGCGGCAGGCAACGGCGATCGCTCGGAGAATGGTGATTACATTTACGGCAAGAAACGGTTGCGTGAGATTGACCGCCGCGTGCGTTACCTTTCGAAACGGCTGGAAAGCGCGGAAGTGGTTGACCCCGCGCGCCAGCAGGGTTTGGAGCAGGTGTTCTTCGGGGCGACCGTATGCTATGCCCGTGAGGATGATTCGGAACATACTGTGACGCTCGTCGGCGTGGATGAAGCGAATATTGACGAAGGAAAAATCAGTTGGATTTCGCCCGTTGCCAAGGCACTGATGAAGAAACGCGAGGGCGACACGGTGGAACTGCACACCCCCGCCGGAAGCGAGACCCTCGAAGTCGTGTCCATCGAATACCGCATCCTTCCCCTGTCATAAGGAAACCCGCAAATGTCGCAAATCCTCATCGGAAAAGGCCACTACCAGCAATGGCTTGAGCTGGCCTATGCCAACCGCCACGGCCTCATCGCCGGTGCGACGGGAACGGGCAAGACCGTGACGTTGCAGGTCTTAGCCGAAGGCTTCAGCAAAGCGGGTGTGCCCGTGTTCATGGCGGATGTGAAGGGGGATCTGTCCGGCCTGTCTCAGGCGGGAAAACCCCACCCGAAGGTGGACGAACGCATTGTGCAGACGGGCATCACCGACCACGCATTTTCCGCATTCCCCGTGACCTTTTGGGATGTCTTCGGGCGGCAGGGGCATCCGCTGCGCACCACCATTTCCGAAATGGGGCCGCTGCTGCTGGCACGGCTGATGGATTTGTCGGACGCGCAGGAGGGCGTGTTGCACATCGCCTTCGCGGTAGCGGATGATAAAGGCCTGTTGCTGCTCGACCTGAAAGACCTGCGCGCGATGCTGAACCACGTGTCGGAGAACGCCAAGGAATTCGCCGCTTATGGGTTGGTCAGCACCGCTTCGGTGAGTGCCGTGCAGCGCAAATTGCTGGAGTTGGAAGCCCAAGGCGCGGAAAGCTTCTTCGGCGAACCCGCCTTGGATATTTCGGATTTGATGCGGGTTGCACCGGACGGGCGCGGCATGGTGAACATCCTCGCCGCCGATGAGTTGATGCGCGCGCCGAAGCTCTATTCCACCTTCCTGCTCTGGCTGCTTTCCGAGCTATTTGAGACGCTGCCCGAAGTGGGCGACGCGGAGAAGCCGAAGCTGGTGTTCTTCTTCGATGAGGCGCATCTACTGTTCGATGAAGCGCCGAAGGCATTGCGCGATAAGGTGGAGCAGGTGGTGCGGCTCATCCGCTCGAAAGGCGTGGGGGTGTATTTCATCACCCAAAGCCCGCTCGATGTGCCCGAAGACGTGCTGGGGCAGCTGGGCAACCGCGTGCAACATGCGCTGAGGGCGTTCACCCCGAAAGACCAGAAGGCCGTGAAATCCGCCGCCGAAACCTTCCGCGCGAATCCCGCCTTCAAGACCGCCGATGCCATCACCGAAATGGGCGTGGGCGAAGCTTTGGTGTCCACCTTGGGTAAAGGCGGCGTGCCGAATATCGTCGATTGCGCCATCATCTGCCCGCCGTGCTCGCGCATCGGCGCAGCGACCGTGCAGGAGCGACAGGCGGTGATGGCGGCGAGCAGTGTCGGGCGCGGGTATGACACCGCGATAGACCGCGAATCGGCCTATGAATTGTTGGCGAAGAAGGTGGAAGCACCCGCGCCCAAGCCTTCGACCGCCATGCCGCGAAGTACGTCTTTACCGCGTAATACGGGAATGCCGCGTTCTGAACCCCGTGCAGAACAGCGTTCAAAACCGCAAGGGTCTAATCGCCAGAGTTACGGCGAAACGGCGGTGAAAAGCGTCATCCGTTCCGTCGGCTCATCCATCGGCCGTGAAATCACCAAAAGCATCATGCGCGGTATCATGGGAAGCCTGCGTAAATGAAGCTGATCCTCGCCATCACGCTGCTGGTGCTGCTTTCGGCCTGTGCAGGCACGCGCGGGGGCGAGCGGTTCTCCACGCCGATGGCGGCGGGATATGCCATGCCCGAACCGCAGCAATGCGTGCCCTTCGCGCGGAAGGAATCGGGCTTCGAGATATATGGCGATGCGCATACCTGGTGGGACAAAGCCCCGCCGGAATACGGCAAAGGCATCCAGCCGAAACGCGGCGCGGTGCTGGTGCTTGCCTCAACTTCCAAGATGCCCCACGGTCATCTCGCCGTGGTGAAACGCATCATCGATGACCGCCAGATAGATGTTGCCCATAGCAACTGGGGCAGCAACCGCGCCACGCGCAGCATCATCTATACAGCGCACCGGGTGGAGGATGTCTCCCGCGCGAATGACTGGTCTAGCGTGCGCTTCTGGAACAAGGAAGCCAATACCTTCGGTTTCCCCTATGCCGTTCGCGGCTTTTTATATAAATAACAAGGATATGCCATGAAAAAACTGCTGCTCGTCCTCACGATTTTCGCATTCCCCGCCTTCGCGGAAGAGCCTGAAAGCCCCCGCGACATCGGCGAAATAAACACCGCCTTCAAGCTCATCGGCCCCAGCCATAAAATCGTGGTGACTGCCTTCGAAGACCCGAAGATCAGTGGTGTGACGTGCTACATCGCCCGCCCGCGCACGGGTGGCATCAAGGGGGGATTGGGGCTGGCGGAAGACCCGTCCATCGCCAGTGTCTCCTGCGCGCAGACCGGCGCGGTGAAATACCGCAAGCCCATCTCCTTCGATGAAGAGGGCGAGGAAGTCTTCGACGAAAGCCGCTCCTTCATCTTCAAATCCCTCGACATCAACCGCATGTATGACAAAGGGAACGGAAGCCTTGTGTATATGGTGCGCACCAGCCGTATCATCGAGGGTTCGCCTGACACTTCCATTTCCGTTGTTGCACCAGTGACATGGAATGGGGTAGAAGCAGAGAAACCACCCGTGAAAAAGAAATAAGGAACGCTATGACGGATACGCCGAAGGTATTGCTGGTCGAGGATTATGCGGCGAATGTACTCGTCGCCACGACCTATCTGGAGATGTTCGGATATGCCTGCGATGTGGCGTCCAATGGTGTGGAAGCGGCAGAGAAAGCTAAATCCGGCGAATATTTCGCCATCCTGATGGATATCGAGATGGAGGGCATGAACGGGTTGGATGCCACCCGTGCCATCCGTGAAGACGAGGCCGCGACAGGCCGCAAACCCGTGCACATCGTGGGCATGAGCGCGCATGCGGGCAGCAGCCACCGTGAACGTGCGCTGGAAGCGGGGATGGACGATTACCTTCCCAAGCCTTTCAATCCTGATGATTTCGAGGATAAACTGGCGGAACTCGCCAAGCAGCACATCGCATAAAAAAGCGCATAAAAGAAGCCGGAGCAGTATGGCACCAAGGTCCGCGACCGACTTGCCAACTCTCCGGCTCTGTTATCGATGAGGGCTTCAACCCTGTCGATAAGTTTAGTATCCCACCTTCTGCATAAAGCCGATAGCAGCCTTTCGGGTAAAAATATAAATATGCCATAAAGGCGCAAATTTGCTTGGTATTTTAGCGAAATACACGCTAGAAGAAAGGCCGTTCCATAGAGGTTTGCGGCGTGATTATCCATCGGTTATCCAGTTCGGTGTTGCTGCTGTTGCTGTCCGCTTGCGCGGTCGGGCCGGATTTTGCGCAGCCCAAACATGAAACCCCCGAAACCTTCCACGAAGCGACCGAACCGACCGCAGGCGAGAAACCGCAGGTCTGGTGGCAGGCGATGGACGATGCGCAGCTGGCGCAGCTCATGGAAGCGGTGGAGAAAGACAACCCCACACTCGAGCAAGCAAGCGCGCGCATTGCGCAGGCAGAAGCACTGGTGCGCGTGGAGCGCGGCGGATTCCTGCCGCAAGTGAATGCCAGCGGCGCATGGTCGCGCGGCGATAGCGGCACATTCGGCGGCGCAGGCACGGGCTTCGGCGTATCCGGCCTGAACACCAGCAAATCCATCGGCGCGAATGCGGTGTGGGAACTTGATATTTTCGGCGGGGTGCGCCGTGCTTACGAAGCCGCCACCGCACGTTTGGATGCCAGCGGCCAGCAGGCGGAAGCCACGCGCCTTTCGCTGCAATCCTCACTGGTGGATACGTGGTATGGCCTGAAGGCCTGTGAGGTGGATGCCACCCAGCTGCGTGAAGACCTGCGCTCGCGCACCACCATCGCCGAAGTGACGAAACTGAAGGCCGATGCGGGGTTTGCCCCTCCGGCGGATATCGGCCTTGCGGATGCGAGCGCGGCGGATGCCAGCGCGGCTTTGGAACTGCGCCGCTCACAATGCCAACAGATGCGCCATGCGCTGACTGCGCTGACGGGCATGCAACCCGCACAACTTGCTGAGATGTTGCCAGCGGATGCGGATGCAGAGAACGTCATCATTCTCCTGCCGCCGTCTTATGCGCTGGGTGTTCCCGCCGAAGTCATCGCTGCAAGGCCGGATGTGAAAGCCCTTGAATCCGCTCTGGAAGCTGCGAATGCGGATATCGGCATCGCATCGGCGCAGCGGTATCCTTCCGTTTCCGTGGTCGGCGCGGTGGGGCGGCAGTGGATAGAATCCGGCGGTTCTACCATCGATTTCAACACCTGGTCGTTCGGCCCGCAGCTGACGCTGCCGATATTCGCAGGTGGTGCGTTGGCGGCGCAGGTGGACGCGCGGGAGGCGGCCTATGCCGAGGCACTGGGCGCACTGCGCGAAGGCGTGCGCGGCGCGGTGCAAGAGGTGGAAGATGCCTTGAGCCGTGTGAAAGCGGCGGAAAGCCGTGAGGCATCGCTGTCCGTTTCCGTGGCGGGATATGACCGCCGTTTCCTCGCCACCGAGGCGTTGTATCGCGCGGGAAGCGGCAGTCTGCTGGATGTGGAGACGGTGCGCCGCAATCTCATCCTCTCCAAACAGGCCTATACGGCGGCGAAGCTGGAACGCGTGCAGGCGTGGTCGGCCTTGATGGCGGCCACGGGCGGGCAAGCTGCGGTCAATGCGCAGAAGCCTGAACCAGAACAAGAAGAGAATCCAACCCCAGAGGCGGTAGAGCCATGAAGCGTTTTCGCATCCCCATCATTCCCGTCATCCTCTTGGTCATCGTGCTGGCGGTGGTCATCGCCATCGCAAGCCGCGATAAGCCCGATGAGAACGCCGAACCCGCCGCTGCGCTCACGGTGTCTTTGGTGAAAGCGCAAGGCATCGACTGGCCGGAGACCATTGAGGCATCCGGCGCGATCGAGCCGTGGCAGGAAGCCATCATCGGTGCGGAAGTGGGCGGATTGCGCCTGTCCGACGTGCTGGTGGATGTGGGCGAGAAGGTGAAGAAAGGCCAAGTGCTGGCGCGTTTCGATGAAGCCACCACCCGCGCGAACATCGCCCAGCAGCGCGCCAGTGTGGCACAGGCGCAGGCCGCGCTGGCGGAAGCGGAGGCAAATGCGAAACGCGCCGAGACCTTGCGCGATACGGGCGCGCTCAGCGAACAGGAAATCCTCAATTTCACCACACAGGCGACCACAGCGCGCGCCCAGTTGGAAGCGGCGCGGGCGCAGCTGGATGTCAGCGATCTGCAGCTTACCTACACCCGCGTCGTCGCGCCGGATGATGGGGTCATCTCCGCACGCACGGCCACGGTCGGTTCGGTGGCGGCGGTGGGAACGGAACTGTTCCGCATGGTGCGCCAAAGCCGTTTGGAGTGGCGCGCGGAATTGACAGGCACACAGCTCACCCGCGTGCAGCCGGGTTATGAAGCCAAGTTCACCTTGCCGGATGGCACAGAAGGCAAGGGCAAGGTGCGTCAGCTCGCGCCCGTATTGAATGACCGCACCCGCACCGCCATTGCCTATGTGGATATTGATAAAGATGCGAAATCCGCCCGCGCAGGTATGTTCGTCACAGGCCGCATCGAAACGGGCAGCACCAAGGGGGTCGCCGTGCCGCAGGGCGCAGTCGTGCGCCGCGATGGCTATGAATACATCTTCAAGGTCACAGCGGAAGGCAAGGTGGAGCAACATAAAGTCGCCACCGGACGCCGCGAGGGCGACCTGCTGGAGATTCGCGAAGGACTGGCGACGGGCGATGCCATCGTCGGCAAAGGCGCGGGCTTCCTGAATGATGGCGATAAGGTCGATGTGGTGGAAGAAGAGGCACAGAAATGAACCTTTCCACCTGGGCCATCCGCACGCCGATTCCCGCCATCGTCATCTTCCTGATGGCGACCGTGGCGGGGCTGTATGCGACGAAGCAGCTCGGCATTCAGGATTTCCCCGATATGGACGTGCCGGTGGTGATGGTGACCGCAGGTTTGCAGGGCGCATCGCCGTCCCAGCTGGAAACGGAAGTCACCCGCCATATCGAGGACGCCATCGCCACGGTGGGCGATGTGAAACACATGACTTCCACGGTCACCGAGGGCACGTCCACCACCGCCGTCGAGTTCATCTTCGAGAAGGATGTGAACGAGGCGCTCGATGACGTGCGCGATGCGGTGCAGCGTGTGCGCGCTGACTTGCCATCCGAAATGGTCGACCCGACCATCTCCAAAGTGAAGATCGTCGGCGGCTGGGCGATGCAGACCTTCTCGGTCTCGTCGGAGCGGATGGATGAAGAGGCGATTTCGTGGTATGTCGATAACACCGTTTCCCGCGCTATGCTGGGTGTGAAAGGCGTGGGGCAGGTGTCCCGCGTAGGTGGGGTTACGCGCGAGGTGCGCGTGGAGCTTGACCCCGCCAAGATGCAAAGCCTGAACATCACCGCGGCGGATGTGTCGCGTCAGCTACGCGCCAGCCAGCAGGAGCTTTCCGGCGGCGCATCCGAGGTGGGCGGCATGCGCCAGTCCTTCCGCGTCATCGGCACGGTGGAGCGCGCCGCCGAACTGGAGCGGTTCGAAATCACCTCCGGCGATGGTCGCCGCTTCCGCCTCGATCAAATCGCCACCATTCATGACACCAGCACAGACCGCACGCAGCTGGCCTTGCTCGATAACCAGCCCGTGGTGGCCTTCTCCATCTCACGCGCACAAGGAGTGAGCGCGGTGACGGTCGCCGAAGGCACGGTGGCGGCGGTGGAGAAGCTGAATGCGGAGAATCCCGCCTTCCATATCAAACTGGTGAACAACTCCATCGACAATATCATCGAGCAATATGAAGGCTCGATGCACATGCTTTATGAAGGCGCGCTGCTGGCGGTCATCGTCGTGTGGTTCTTCTTGCGTGACTGGCGGGCGACGCTGGTTTCCGCCTCCGCGCTGCCGCTGTCGGTCATCCCCACTTTCGCGGCGATTTACTTCTTCGGCTTCTCGCTGAACGTCATCACGCTTCTCGCGCTGACGCTCGTCATCGGTTTGCTGGTGGATGACGCCATCGTGGAAATTGAGAATATCGTGCGGCACTTGCGGAAGGGGAAAACCGTCCGCGAAGCGGCGGAAGAGGCGGTGAATGAAATCGGCCTCGCGGTCGTCGCCACCACGATGACGCTGGTGGCCGTGTTCCTGCCTACGGCGTTCATGAGCGGCATCCCCGGCCTCATCTTCAAGCAATTCGGGTGGACGGCGACCATCGCCGTGCTCGCATCCCTCGCGGTGGCGCGCTTGCTCACGCCGATGATGGCGGCCTATATGCTCAAGCCCCATGAGGAGAAGGAACGCCCCGACGGAAGGCTCATGCGCTGGTATATGCGATTCGTGC
>VGDC01000013.1 GCA_016869895.1 Alphaproteobacteria bacterium | reverse complement strand
CTGGGCACATGCCGGCCCGAAGCTGGAAGTGCTCTATAAACAGCTTTCCGCTGGGGTGCAGATGGACGGGGCTTTTGCCTTCGACCAGAAACGCGCCGCTTCTCCGCTGCCCCGCGCCTTCCAGTGGCTCGACGGTTCGGCTTATGTGAACCATGTGGAACTGGTGCGCAAATCCCGCGGGGTGGAGATGCCCCAGAGCTTCTGGACGGATCCGCTGATGTATCAGGGCTGTTCCGACAGTTTCCATGCGCCTTATGATGATCTGCCCTATGTGAGCGTGGATGACTGGGGCGTGGATTTCGAGGGCGAAGTGGCGGTCATCACCGATGACGTGCCCATGGGCGTTTCCGTGGAGGATGCCGAGCACCATATCAAACTGGTGATGCTCTGCAATGATGTCTCTTTGCGCTACCTCGCCATGCCAGAGCTGACCAAAGGCTTCGGCTTCGTGCAGTCCAAGCCGCCATCCGCCTTCTCGCCCGTGGCCGTCAGCCCGAAATCGCTGGGGGCATATTGGAAAGACGGTAAGCTGCACCGTCCTTTGCGCAGCTTCCTGAACGGCAAACGCTTCGGCGAGCCAAATGCAGGTGTGGACATGGTGTTCAACTTCCCGCAGCTTATCCACCATGCGGCGAAGACCCGCCCATTGGCGGCTGGCACCATCATCGGTTCGGGCACGGTGTCCAACAAGGACAAAAGCGTGGGTTCTTCCTGTATCGTCGAGCAGCGCACCATCGAGAAGCTGGAGACGGGCGACAGCAAAACGCCCTTCCTGCAATCGGGCGACACCGTGAAAATCGAGATGCTGGACGATTACCACAACTCCATCTTCGGAACGATCGAACAAACTGTAATACCGTATAATCCTCCGAAATGAAGCTCTATACCTATTACCGTTCTTCGGCCTCCTACCGTGTGCGCATCGCCCTGAACCTGAAGGGGTTGACGGCGGAGCATATCCCCGTGAACCTGCTGAAGGGCGATAATCTGGGCGAGGCCTACCGCGCCGTGAACCCACAAGGGCTGTTGCCCGCGCTGGAGGTGGAGGAAGAGGCCGCGCTGCTGACGCAGTCGCTTGCCATCACCGAATATCTGGAAGAACGCTTCCCCACGCCGGAATTGCTGCCCTCCCGCGCCAAGGACCGCGCAAGGGTGCGCGCGCTGGCTCAGGCCATCGCGTGCGAGGTCACCCCGCTGAACAACCGCCGTGTGCTGCTGTTCCTGACGGATACGCTGGGTTTAGGCGAGGACGTGAAACTGCAATGGATTCACCATTGGTTGAAGCTGGGCTTCGATGCGGTGGAGGCCTTGTTGCAGGACGGGCGGGCAGGGAAATTCTGTCACGGCGATGCCCCGACACTGGCGGATTGCGTGCTGGTGCCGCAGGTCTATAACGCGCATCGCTTCGGCTTCGATATGGGGGCGTATCACACGGTGAACCGCATCGTGGCGGCGTGCGAAGCATTGCCTGCTTTCGCCAAAGCGCACCCTGACCAACAGGCCGACGCTCCTAAAGCCTAATCAACGATAACGCTGGTGGGAATTGCCCGCCTTTTCGGCTTCCTTCTGAAGGCGCTCCACGCGCTCTTTCCACGTGCTGGGGCGATCCTGCGCCACATCCGGCTTGGAGGGCACATATTCCGCCGCGACCTTCATGGCGGGTTCGAGCACATCCTTACGGAAGTCGTCGAGCGACAAGCCTTTCACATCCTTCTCGAAGAGCACACGACCGCTTTCGCTGAGCATGCGCACGGAAGAGATACCTTCGCCTTTGGCTTGGTTCTGCAAGCGGAGGCTTCCGTTCTTGGCCGAACCCAGCACGAAATCATCGCCGGATTTCTCCACCGTCGCGTCCTGCGCGGATTTCAACTGGCTGGCGGTGAAGGTCACGGTGACTTCGCCGGGCGCGTCGATGACCTTTTCGCCGCTCATTTCGGGGTAGAGCAGGCGCACATCGGTCTTGCCGGTGCCGGTGTGGATGGTCTGGTCGCCATCCTTGGCGGCCACGACGATGTTATTGCCCGCGCCGCATTCGATGTAGCGGATATGGCCTTCGACCAGCACCACGTTCTGTTTGCGGCCTGTCTCGGCATCCTGATAGGTGCTGACATAACCCGCGTTGGTGTCGAGGTAATCGTCGCCCTTGCCGCCGACGAGGGTGTTGTGGTCGCCATTGGCGAGCAGGGACACGGCGGGAAGCAGTCCGGTCTCCTTGAAGGTCACGGTATTGGCGTTATCCCGCAGGGATTGTTTATAAGCCCGTTCGAGGTCGAATGTCTGCTCGCCCGTGTTGAGCGTGGGGGCATTCTGCAGCCATTTGCGCAGGCCGAAATCCAATGGGCCGAAACCCGCTGCGTCCTCTGCACCCAAGGTGACGGGTTTCAGGTCGGAATAGGCCATGGTCGTCATGGTCACCGCCGCCTGATCGGACAGGTTGCGGAATTGGGCGAGGTCATGCGGATGCGCCACGCCGAGGGCAAGGCCGAGCTGCTGGTTCACCAGACGCTGCGAATCATCGCTGCTGAGGTCTTTGCTGCGGCTGCTGCTGACGAAGAGATAGCCGGGGCTGTGGCTGGTATGTTTCAGCTTCTTCCATTCACCCATCGCGCCGGGGAAGGAGGAGAAGGCGGTGATGTCCTTGCGGCCTTTGTCATAGCCCATGACGCTGACATGCGGATTCGGGTGATCGACCTGCACATCCACCTTCACGCCGAAATTGGCTTCGAAGCTTTTGGCGAATTTGTCCACCGCCGCGCGGATATTCGCGTTCACCGGTTTGAAAATCTCTCCGACGGGCTGTTTCTCCAACGCGTCGGTCACGCTGAGTTCCTGATGCACCGCGCTTTCGGGGTCAGCGATGTAATCGGGCAGTTTGGAGGCGATGTTGATGCGGAGCGTCTTGTCCTTATCCGCCGTGCCTTCCGGCCAGAGGCTATGGAAGGCGGGCTTGCCACCGGGGGCGAACATCAGCATGCCTTGGAATTCATCGCCGACGAAGTCGCGGTCACGCAAGGGGTCTGGGCCTTCGCGGTCGAGGGAATCGGGGGCGGTCTTGCCTTTCAGGTCACGGCCGACATGGTCGCCGTTGGTGCCGTATGGGCCGCCATTGATGCCGCCTTTGAGACGGTGCTGGAAAGAGAAGGGGTCGCGCTTGACGTTAGGGTCGCCGAGAATCTCGTTCAGCCCTTCGGGCGTGACGGGGCGATAGGCGTTGATGCCTGCGCGCTGGCGGGAATCCCCGCCGAGTAGAATCTGTATTCCTTTTGGCGTGACGCGACCCATAGGGCGGTACTCACTTTTGTTTTTATCGGGTTACGATTCAAATATGCACGTTTATCACAGAAAAGGGAAGAGGGAGGGCGCGACTGGCGCACCCTCCCGTTTCCTTTAAGCCTTAGCGGCTCTGACCTGCAGCGCGCTGCTGGCCTTCTTCCTCGATGCGACCTGCGAAGGTGGCAGGGCGGTTGAAGCGCTGGCTCTTGCGGGCGATGCTCTGAGCAGGCTTGATGACCTGATCGTTGATCTCCTTCGCGTTCAAACCTTTCACTTCCGTCTCCTGCACGGTCTGGCCTTTCGCATCGATGATGCGGATGGTGGCCACGCCCTTGCCGGAAAGGGTGATGCTGTCCTTGCCGTCGCCGAGAACGATGTTGCCGTCCTTCTCGGTGGCTTTCAGGTCTTTATGGCCCTGAATGATGGACTGGGACAGGACGAGGGTGTCGTTACCTTCGCTGTGGATGGTTTTGTTGCCACCGATGTTCTGGTAGTAGAAGCGCACTTCGCTGTTGCCGGTGCCTGGCTCGATCACCTGATCGCCGGTCTCGCTGGCGATGATGGTGTTATTGCCGGAGAGGCCTTTGACTTTCGCGATGTGGCCTTCAGCCAGCAACACTTTCTGACGCTTCACGACCGGTGCGGGCGCAGGGCGACGCGGGGGGACGTTAGCGGTGGGCTGCTCTTCGCCGTGGTCATGTTCACCGGTGGTGACATGGGCGTTCAGCTTCGCGGCGGGAGCGGCTTCTTCTGCTTTGGTGGGCGCAGGGGAAGGCACGTTCACGATGCTTGCATAGCCTTTGTTGGTGTCGATGAAGTCGTCACCCGCGGTGCCGTGCAGTTCAGTGCCTTTGCCGGAATCGACGATGACGGCGGTCGGCAGCAGGTTGCTGCGGCGGTATGCGGAGCTGTTGCCGCTTTCTTTGATAGACTGCTCAAGATGCGCCTGCAGGTCATAGACCTTGCCTTCTCCGCTGTTCAGCGCGGGTGCTTCGGGCATCCATTTGCGGAAGCCGTAGTCGACTGCGCCCATGTGTGCGCCTTCGGCGCCGGCGAAGTCCTTCGGCTGCACGTCGGCGTAAGCCATCAGTGTGGAGACGAGGGTCTCAGGCTGGCTCATGTTGGGGCGTGCCAGATCGTGCGGGTGAGCCCAGCCGAGGTTATGGCCGAGTTCATGCGCGAAGAGGTTGCGCACTTCCTGCTGTTTGGTGGATTTGCTCTCGGTCCATTCGTTGTTCAGGAACATGAACGCAGGCTTGTTGCCGAGGCCGTTCAGGCTGCTCCAGCTGTTGATGGACTCAGGGAAGGATGCGAAACCGAGGAGCGTGCCGCCGAAGGTCGGTTTGGTCTTCGCCCAGGACATGACGGTGAGGTTCGCGTCTTCCTGTTTGTCGGTCAGCTCGAATTTCAGGCCGGTGACTTTGGTCAGGTCGTTCAGGTATTCGCCGATTTCCTTCTCCAGACGGCCAGCGACTTTCACCGCAGCATCCTTGGCTTTCTTGCCATCCCAGATGTCCATGCCTTCGATGAGGGCGTGGCCTTCGAGGTGTTTGGGAAGCTGGGTAGCGAGGTGGACTTTGAAGGTCTGGCCTTTCAGGTCATCGATGCTTTCGATGGGCTGGGGCTTGCCGTCAGCGCCGAGCTTCGGCGTGCCGTCTTCGTTGATTTTGTTGAAGTGGCTCCAGAAAGCGGGTTTGCCGGTCTTGTCATAGCCGAGCATGCCCTGGAATTCATCGCCGAGGAAGTTGCGTTTCTTCGCGTCGGCAGCGGTGGAGTTCGCGAAAGGATCCGGACCTTTGGAATCGAGGTCGCGCCAGCCGGTCTTACCTGCGAGGTCGCGGGCGACGTGCTGGCCGCCAGTACCGAAGCGGTCTTCGTTCAAATCCTTGTTCGCGCCTTCGCGGAGGACTTCGTTGATGGTCTTGTCATCGGGCAACACGAAGCTGACCACGCTCTTATCGTCCTTCAGGACGGTGGCGATGGCGGCGGTCGTGACTTTCTTGTTCTCTGCGTCAGTCATTTTTATCTCCGTAAGGATGTGTTGTGTAAGACTATTTGGTCGGTTCGATTAACTATTTGTTAATTTTCTGAAAAACGATGCAGGAAACCTCCCCGCCGAAGCGGGGAGGGCGATACGTTTCAAGAGCGTGCTATGCCGTCGGCCTTACCGGCTTCGACGCGTGCGCGCAATGCTTCCACATGGCTGTTCGCCTTGGGTTTCGCATGGGTTTCTGCATGGCGCGGCGCATCTGTCGGCAGAAGCGGGGTGTCATGCAGGTGGTCGTGACCGTCATCGGCTTCGACTGCGGCGGCTTTACGGGCTGCCACGGCTTCACGGCGACGCAGGTTCATGAGTTCAGGGGTCTCTTCCGCCATCGCCTCGACGATCGCTTTCTCGAAGCGTTCGGGGGTGGTGAAGCGGCTGACATCGCGGCTGATGATGCGGCGGCCGGAATCATCGACCACGTCGATGGCGGTGATGCCTTTGCCGGGCTCTGCCTGATCCTTCAGGACGATGCTGCCACCGTTATGACCCGTCAGGATGATGTCGTTGCCGTCCTTGGTGACTTTGAGGCTATGGTCGGCGCGTTCGTCCTGACCGCGCACCTTTTTGTCGGCGCGGTTCTCGAAGAAGATGTCTTCGTGAAGCACGAGCGTATCGCGGCCGGTGCTGATGATGGTCTTCTTGTCGCCGATGTTCTTGTCATAAATATGGACGCGGTTTTCGCCGATACCGGGCAGGATTTCCTGATCGCCTTTGGACGAAGCGAAGATGTCGTTGTTGCCCGCAAGGCCGATGACCTTGGCGAAATGGCCTTCGACCAGCGCGTAACGCTGTTCGACGCCGAGGCTGTTCTTCACGCGGGATTCATGGCCGGGTTCGGTGTCGAGCACGTCATTGCCGGTGGTGCCGCGAAGGACTGCGCCGGTGCCGTTGTTGACGATGGGAACCGCAGGGATCTGGCCGGTCTGAGCCATGACGCGGGAGTTCCAGTTCACCCCGAAGGATTTCTTGGAATGCGCGCCGAGGTCATAGACAGTGCCGCGTTCGTCGTTCAGCTTCGGTGCATTGGGCAAGAAGTTACGCAGCGACAGCTCGACAGGGCCGCAGAGCAGGCCGTCCTGCTCTTTGCCGTTCTGGTCGGCCATGCGCGAGAATTTGCCGTCCGTATAGGCCATCATGGTGTGGTTGAGGGCATCGGCCATGGACATCTTCATCTGGCCGAGGTCATGCGGGTGGCACATGCCCATGCGGTGGCCGAATTCGTGGGCGATGAGGTCATAGACCATATCACCGTCGATGGCTTTGTTATTGGTGTATTCATGATTCAGCATCATGAAGCCCTGTTTGTGGCCGAGGGTCGCCTTGAAGGCTTCCTGCCAGTCGTTCATGGCTTCGGGGAAGGATGCGAAACCGGCGAGGCGTGGCTCACCCTTCTGGAAGCCGAGCACGGACAGGCTGACTTCTTCGGGCTTGTGTGCATCAGGGTCGGTGTCTTTGCGCACATCCAGCTTGATGCCGAAGGTCTTCTCGAAGTCCTGTGCGAAACGGCGCCATTCGGCTTCGACCTTTTCGCTGATGGGCACGAAGGATTCGGAGAGGCTCTGGCCTTTGAACGCGAATTCCTTACGGCCTTCCATCGTCGCGCCGAGCGCGCCTTCCAGCATGTACTGGGGGACTTTGGTAGCGATGTTGATCTTGAGGACTTTCATGTCCTCCGGCTTGGTGCCTTCAGGCCACAGGCTGTAGAAAGCGGGCTTCGCTTCTTCCGCTAGCTTGAAGACCTGCGTGGGACGGCCATTCTCGCGCACGATTTCGCGGGAGATTTTCGGTGCGCCGAAGCCGAGCATACGGGGGAATTCATCGCCGATGAAGCGGCGCAGGCCGGGCTGGCCGTGGAACGTGGGGTTCTTGCCTTCTTTGGGCAGACCCTTCGGCTTCACTTTATAGCTGAGGTTCGTGCCGACGAAGGGGGTCTTGTCTTTCTGGATGTCTTTCAACGTCTCGTCCATGCTGCGATCGGCAGGGCTGGTGGGAGACGGCGAGTGGCTGTGGCCTTTTGGCAGGTTGTCGCGCGCCAGAACCGCTTTGGTCAGGTCGTCGGACGCTTCGGAGCCGACGATGGCAGGCGTGTGGATGTAGCTGCTGGTGGGGTCGAGGGTCACATCCTGCGCATCACGGGCAAGCAGGGTGGAAAGTTCGGCCGCATCGATGATGACTTTGCCCGCGCGCGCTTCGCCCACGCCGGTTTCGGGATTCACCCAGGTTTCGATCGCATCGGTCAGCTCGACAGTGGAGCCTGCCTTTGCGGTTTCGGTCTTGGATGCGGTGTCTTTGCTCATGTAAGCTCCTAAAATCTATGCTCTCGCGCGGTTCAGCTGGGGTTGCCGCTGCGCGGCGTCGTGTAGCGTGCTGCGTCACTCAAACCGGAGACCGGCGGCAGGCCGGCCTTGTAAGCACGCACAAACGCAAGCACATAGGCTTGCTGACGCGATTTGTCGGAGGCCAGAAGCGTCCATTCATCCCGCGAAGGTTTCATGACCAGAACGGCTTTCTCGAAGAGCGAAACATGCTCTTCCGAGGAAAGCTCCGGCAGGGTGGCCTCATCCTTCGCCACGCGCAAAGCAGCCTGCTGCCAGAGGGGCAGGTTGGTGTTCGCGGCGTCGAAAACGGCTTCAGCCATGGTCATTCCCGTATAAAAAATTCATAGTGATGGAATACAATACACAATCCGCCCCGTGAAAAACGTGACAATATTGTGACAATTCGAGGTTTTAGGCTGTGAAGAAGGCCGTCAGCGGGTTCGCGGCAGCGCAGCATTATCGGCGGAAACCCTGTCCGTCCAGGATTTTGCGCTGCGGTAGTCGCGGCGCGTGGTGTGCAGCGTCTGGTCGTGGGTCTGCACGGGCGGGGTATCGTCATCCGCAGGCGTTACCGCTTCGGAGCGCGCGCGCTTGCTCTGTTTCGTCTGGGAAAGCGCGGTCTTCAGCTCTGCGTTGAGCGCATCGGCCTGTTTGCCATGCGTGTCGATGCGCGCCACGGGGCGGCCGCGCTCGTTCACCACAAGGATGGACTGGATGCCCTTACCGTCGAGATTTATGGCCGTCTGCGCCGATTCGAAGCCCAGTTTGTCGCCTTCGCGGTCGATGGCTTTCAGCGACTGTTTGCGCAGCAGGTCTTCGGTCAGCACCAGTGTGTCCTTGCCCGTGCTGGTGATGGTTTTCGTGCCGCGCGTGTCGGAATAGAGGAACTGGATTTCGTTCTTGCCGGAGCCGGGCAGGATTTCCTGATCGCCCTGCTCGGCGGCGATGATGGTGTTATTGCCTTTGATGCCCATCACCTTGCCGAAATGCCCTTCGATATGGGTGAAGTGCTGCTGCACGCCGCTTTTCGGATCAGTCACGGTGGAGCTATATCCGGGGTTCGTATCGAGGAAGTCATCCCCTTTGGTGCCCCTCAGCACGGCATGTTTTCCTTCGTTCACCATCGGCACCATCGGCAGCAGATGCTCGCGCAGGAAAACGATGGAGCGTTTGTTGACATTCAGTGCATGGTCGAAATGGGCTTGCAGGTCGAAATTCGCTTTGTAGAGATCGCAGCTGGGTGATTCCGGGTCAGGGTCGCTCACATGCCCCATGGTGGGCGGATTAGGCACCCATTTGCGGAAGCCATAATCCAGCACGCCCTCGTCGGGGCCTTCCGTGTAGATTTTGACGTTGCCCGAAGCGTCCTTGACCGGATTGCCCTTACCATCGGTCACGTTGTGCTGGAAGGAATCGATCTTCAAATCCGTATAGGCCATCTTGGTGGCGGTCAATGCCTGACGCTTATCGATGTTCAGCACCGCGAGGTCATGCGGATGCGCGAGGCCGAGGGTATGGCCGAACTCATGGGCGAAGAGGTCGTAGCATTCCTTGCGGGTCGCGGTGTTCGTGTAATTATTGTTCAGCAGCAGATAGCCGGGGTGG
The DNA here is from genome assembly GCA_016869895.1 of Alphaproteobacteria bacterium. Lineage (GTDB taxonomy): Bacteria > Pseudomonadota > Alphaproteobacteria > Rickettsiales > VGDC01 > VGDC01. Next base: position 5,037 of record VGDC01000013.1, on the reverse strand, counting down.
TCACCCAAGCCCTCCATCTCCGGCCATTCGTTGATGCTCGGCGGGAAGGAGGCGAAACCCAACAGGTTCGCATTGCCGGATCGATAGCCCATCAGCGACAGATGCGCATCGGGCAGATCGGTGCCGACGGTGATTTTCACGCCATAAGCCTGCTCGAATTCCTTGGCGTATTTCTTTACCTGCGAAATCATTTTCGCATCGACGGATTGGAACGCTTCCGTCAGCGGCTTGCCTGAGAATGCCTCGTCCTCCATGGTGCGCACTTCAATGGCTTGGGACGTGTCGCCCTGCATGTAATCCGGCAGTTTGGACGCGATGTTCAGGCGCAGTTCCTTCACGTCCTCCAGCTTCTTCAGCTCAGGGAAGCGGCTGAGGAATGTGGGGTTGCCCGCGGGGTCGAAGGTCAGCATCCCCGGAAACTCCTCGCCCATGAAATGGCGGTTGCCGAACGGATTCGGACCTGCGTTGTCCAATGGATGCAAAGGCGGGTGCTTGCCAGTGGGGTCGTGCCCTACGAATCGGTTGTTGTCTTCCTCTTCGGCATCATAATTCGCGTTTGGGCGGTGATGCTGATGGCCGGTGATGTCGGCGGTAGGGTTAGGGTAGAGGTCAGGGGCAGAACCGACGAAGGGAGGGTTTTCGCCATCCAGCACCGCATCAAGACCCTCTGGGGTCACACGCAGCGTGCGGCGGATGGGTCGGGGGCGTTTGTCGACCAGCGTCGCCAGACCGTCAGGAGCGACGGCGAAGACGCGCGGTTTTGCGCCGTCCATTCCGCTTGCTTCCGGTTTCTGGTGGTCGTTAGCCATGCGTTCCATGCACCTGTTTTGTTAGTAGGTGGCCGACAAATAGCCGACAACGCCAGAGCGTCAATGCGCACCGGTCATTAAGAAACCATTATTAACACAAAAAAAACGGGCTTCCAAACGTGGTTTTATGAAAGAAATGTGACAAAATGGCACAATTTCGAGCAAATAACGCACGTTAATTGCACTTTTAGGCGTGGCTTTTGTACTGTTTCAGCGCGGCTTGAAGCTCCAGAACCGCCGAGTTGGTCCAGCCGAAACCTTCCACGTTGACGCTATAGCCCTTATCGATTTTCGCGCTGGTGTTGTGCGACCCGTCGGACATATCGTACTTCTCGAAAATCTTGCCCGTTTCGGCGAATCCGCGCTCGACCGTGTTCAGGAAACCTTTGGCGATGGCGAGGGCTTCCTTGATGTAGCCGTAACGGATGAGGCCACGCACGGCGAGCACCTGCAAGGGTGCCCAAGCGAAGGGCGCGTCCCACTGGCTGCCGGTGTAACGGGGGCTGGTCATCAACCCGTTGGAGGTGATGAGGCGGGGATAGACGTGCTTGACGATCTCCGCCGCCTGTTCGGTGGAGGCCACGCCTGTCCACAGTGGATAGAACGCCGTGGCGAAGACGTAGTTGCGGTGCTTGGGGATGTCGTATTCGGTGCAGAGCGCGGTCTGGAAGTTATAGTCGCGGTAGCTGGGGAATTTCGCAGCGGCGTCTATCTGCTCGGAGGCATCGTCCCACAGCCATTGGTTGATGCGTTCCTTGCGCAATTCGGCGCGTTCCGTCCAACGCTTGGCGACCTCACGCCACGGCGTGCCGTCCTCGTCCTTCCCTTGGAAATCATGGGCGGAAAGGGTCTCGTAAATCTCCGCCGTCTCCATCTCCATCACATAGAGCAGGTTGTTCAGGCAGACGGGGATGTGGTTGATGATGTCCACATTGAAGAAGCCGAAGCGGCGGGAGGGGTCGAAACCGGAGGAGCGCATGGCGCGGTCACCGCGATAGAAGGCGGGGGTCAGCGCATCGGGTTTGTCGCCTTCGGCGGGGGTGTAGAAGAGCGAGAGGTAATAGGCGTCCTTGCGTTCCTGATAGGTCGCGGGTTCTTCGCGGCCAGAGGCTTCGCGGGCGAGTTTATCCTTGTACACGCCGCGCAGTTGCTCCAGCGCATGGTCGAAATGCCCTGCTTCGCTGAACACCACTTCGGGTGCGGGGGTCTCGTTCAGGTCGTTGTAATAGGACAATCCGCTCTCTTCGTGGAGGTAAGGCGCGCTCGTCCAGAAGGCATAATAGGAATTGATGCCCGGCAGGGTGGATTTCAGCCAGTCCAGCGCGGAGCAGGTCGGCGCGGAGAGCTTGTGGTAGTTCTTGTAGATGTCCAGCACTTTGTTCGTCAGGAACGGCGCTTGGGAACGGCCAAGGTAATAGCTGCGGTTGGCGTTCAGGATGGTGCCGTAATGCAGGATGGAATAGAGCTTGTTGTCCACCATGTTCTTGGCGATGTCGAACTGGCCGTCCAGCACGAGACCACGCACGATGAAGGCGCTGTCCCAGCCGTAGGTCTCGTTGAAGCGGCCACCGGGCACGACGTAAGGGTAAGGCAGATAAAGCAGGCCGTGAAGGTCTTTTTCGATGGTCTTCGGGTCATCGGGCAGCACGCGCAGTTCGATTTTATTCACCTGCTCCGCCGCGATTTTGGGGTATTCACCGTTCGCCACGCCGCGCAGCACATCTTCGCGCAGCGCGTCCAGATAGGTCTTCACCCCTTTATAGTCTTCGGCTTGCGAGATATAGAGTGAAGGGGCTTGGCCTTCACGCAGCGACACTTTCTCATCGGCCAGCATGCCCATGAACAGGCCTTGGTGCTTGCGGGTCAAATCCTCCCACTTATCGCGGATATAGGCCGCCAGCTTCGCTTGCGCCGCGGGTTCGGGCAGCGGGATATTCGGGATGTACGACGCTTCGATTTCGGGGGCGAAGTTCTGGGGGATGGTCAACGTCACGCTGTCGCTTTCCTAAAATCGGGGCTGATGGGGGTGCTCCACCTCCGGTGGCACGCGGCCTACCTAGCGAGAGCGAAGAGCAAAATAGCAATGACCGCGACGTTTAGCAAGCAAGCGATGGTGTAGAGGAACATATTTTTTCGCAAGTGCGAAAGGCTGGCTTTGGCCGTGCCGCTGCCTATCCATGCGTCCTTCACCAGATAGCCCTGCACTGAGCGGGGGCCGCCGAGTGTGATGCCGAGCGCCCCAGCCGTCGTGGCGATGGGCACGCCCTTGCGGGGTGGGTGGATGCCGCTGCTGTCGTTCAGCAATCCCGCGAAGGCCTTGCGCGGATGGGCTTTGGGCACGAAGAGGGACGCGAAGATGAGCAGCAGTCCTGCGATGCGCGCAGGGAAGAAGTTGAGTATCTGCTCGAATGCGCCAGCCGCCTGCCCGAAGTTGCGATGGCGGCGGGAGTCATAATCCAGCACCAATGCGGATTCGGTGATGATCTTGCTGGCGACGAAACCGGGCAGGCCGAAGAGGATATACCAGAACAACGGCGAGATGACGCGGTCAGCCAGTGAACCGGCGGTGTATTCGATGGTGGCGCGGGTGAGGGCGTGTTGGTCGAGATTCTTGGTGTCCTGTAGGGTGAAGGCCTGCACTTCCTCGCGCGCTTCTTTCAATTCATTGGCTTTGAGGCGTTTGAGCACGGCGGAGGATTGGTCGTGGATGAGGCGCGCGGGCACGAAGATGGCCAGCAAGGCCGCTTCCGCCCACCAGCCCATGGGCACGGCGGCGGTGAGGGCGGAGAAGGCGCCGGATACGATACCCGCCAGAAACACCATGACGAGAAGGACGATGGCGCCGCGCACCTTGCGCTCGCTGTCGCTGCGGTGGCTGCGGTTGAGTTTATGGTCGAAATTCAGCACCAGCCCGCGCAGGTATTTGCTGACGGTGGGCAGGGCGAAGAACTTGCGGAAGGTGAGCGAACCGAGGATGAGGCAAGCGAGCAGGGCGATGCCGGTGAAGAGCAAGCGGTCAGCGAAGCTGTAGGGGCTGAATTCAAGCATTTCGGATAGCCTATTCACACGTCATTAATTGCCTGCAAACGGCAGTTTTAGCTGCGCTTCCGCTACGCATGTGCTTAAAGCACACTTGCGTTGCGGTTCTCGAAAACAGCCGTTTTCGGCGAATTATCTAACCCGTGACTAGACTATCCGCGCGAGAAGAACGCGTCACTGGTTGAAGAAGATTTCTACGCGGCGGTTGGCGCGTTCACGGATGCCGTCAGCCGTGGGGATGCGGTTATCCGTCTCACCGAAGGCGAAGTAGCGGATGCGCTCGTCAGGGATGCCGCGCTTGACCAGTTCGGCCTTCACGGCTTCGGCGCGTTTCTGCGAAAGCTTGAGGTTATATTCCACATCGCCGGAGCGGTCGGCATGGCCGTTCAGCACCACTTCATATTCGGTCTCTTTGCTGTCCTTCAAATCCTGCACGGTGCTGTTGACGACCTTCATGCCCTCTTCGTTGACGGCCCATTTGTTCCATTCGAAGAAGATGAGGTAGGAGCTGGAGAAAATGAGCGGGGTCGCTTCTTCCGGCTCTTCCGGTGCGCCGGCGAGGATGCGGATGGAGTGATAGAACCCTTCACGGCAAGACGAGATGTCGTCTTCCTGCCATGCTTCGTTCTGCTGTTCCATCCAGCAGTCATAATAGAACAGCGCGCGTGCGGAAAGGCCGGGCTTCGCCACTTTCACATCGGGCGTGAGCAGCGTGATGAGCTGCAGGCGGGCGTTGGCGAGTTCCTGAATGTAGTCTTCGCCGATGTCCCAGTTGTCGAAGGTCTCCGGTTCGACCTCATGCCCGTAAGCCGCAGCCAAGCCTTTATCGGCGAAATGCTGCGAGGATGCCCAGTCATACTGGCGGGCTTCGGATTCGGCGAAGGCGAGGTATTCGGCGGAAAGGGCGGCGAGGTAGGGATTCTCGGTCGGCGTGGTGCGGCGCAGTTCCTCAAGGCTGTTGGTGGTGCAGGCGGCAAGCGCGGTGAACGCGAGGGCGCAGGCGATTTTCTTGAGGTGCGAGAATGCGGTCACGTTCGGCTATCCCTGATTGCAAAATTCATCGTCATACTAACCCATTGCGCCGGATTGGCAACGGGAAATCAATTCGCTGACGCAGCATCTGTGCTTTCTGTGTCGGGGGCGTTGCGCAAAGGTGACACCTCGATCTCCACGCGGCGGTTTTCGCGGC
>VGDC01000012.1 GCA_016869895.1 Alphaproteobacteria bacterium | reverse complement strand
CGGATGGTGTGGCGAAGACGCTGGAAGGCATCTACAACGCCAAGAACGCCACCCTGCCTGATGCCTATCTGCTGGTGCTGGCGGGTGAACTCAATGCGCGTTCCGGTTTGCGCAGTCTCTTCGAGGCGCATCCCCAAATGGCAGCCATCGCCTGCTATAAGGATGAGAACCAGAACATCGCGGGGCTCATCACCCAGACCTTTTCCAAAGCGAATATCCAAGCCTCCTCCGATGCGCGCGAATACCTCATCGCCAACCTCGGCGTGGATAGGAACATCACCCGCAGCGAGCTGGAGAAGATCGTGCTTTATTGTGGAGATGGCGGAAAATTATCGCTGGAGGATGCGCGGCAACTGGTGGGCAATAGTGCCGATACGGGGCTGGATGATCTTTGTGAAGCCCTCGCCGACGGCCAAATTCGCCGCACCGATGCGATGCTTCAGAAGCTGCTGAAAGAGTCCGTGCAGCCCATCGTCATTGTGCGCGGCTTGCAACGCTATTTCCTGCGCTTGCATCTGCTTGCCGCACAGGTCGCGCAGGATAGGATTCCCGTGTCGCAGGCCGTGGCGAATGCCAAGCCCAAGGTGTTCTATAAACAAGTGCCGGTGATGGAGCGTCAGCTGAATCTCTGGAAGCTGCCGATGCTCGACAAGACCCTGCTGCTACTGACAGCGGCGGAACGGGCGTGCAAGACCACAGGGAGCGTGCCGGAGTCACAACTGCAGCATTACACCACCGACATCCTTTCCCTGTTCCACAAGGCTAGAAAAGCTGCCTAAAATCCTCTAGAAGCTGCCACCTAAGCGGCGCAATACTTCATCCAGCTGGGTCAACGTGGTGTATTGGATGCTGATGAGGCCGCTCTGTCCACGGTCATCAATGCTCACCTTCAAACCGAGATTCTCCGAAAGCGTATCCTCCAGTGCGATGATGTCGGGGTCTTTCGCGCCGTTGTTATAGCTGTTCTGCGGAGCATATTGCTGGGGGGCATTACCCGTCGCGCCTTTGGGACGGCCGATGGGCTTTTCGGGGTCACGGCGGGTCAGCGCTTCCGTCTGGCGCACGTTGAGACCACGTGTGACGACATCTTGCGCCAGCTTCACCGCATCGGCCACGCCGATGAGCGCGCGGGCATGACCCATGGTGAGTTCACCGTTATCCAGCATTTCCTTGATTTCTTCTGGCAGGTTCTGCAAGCGCAAAAGGTTCGCGACATGGCTGCGGCTCTTGCCCACCACTTCTGCCAGTTCTTCCTGTGTATAGGAGAATTCATCCATCAGGCGTTGATAGCCTGCGCTTTCCTCGATGGGCGTCAGGTCGGAACGCTGGACGTTCTCGACGATGGCGAGTTCCAGTGCCACGCTGTCCGACAGGTCGCGGATAAGGACGGGAACGGTTTTCAGGTCAGCGAGTTTCGCGGCGCGCCAGCGGCGTTCACCGGCGACGATTTCATAATTTCCGCCATCGATGGCACGCACCACGATGGGCTGCATGATGCCGTTGCGGGCGATGGAGTCGGCCAATTCCTGTAGCTGGTCGGGTTTGAAGGCGCGACGCGGCTGATATTTACCCGGGCGCAAATCACCGATGGGTAATTCATTGGTAGGCATGGGCGCGGCATCTTGCGGGTCGGAGACCATACCCTCGCCTTCGGCGCGGTTGATGCTGGTGCGGGTCGGGGAAACGGGGGCGGTGTCGCCCATCAATGCGGAGAGGCCCTTGCCGAGGCCTTTTTGTTTGGTCGGTGCGTTCATGTTTTTCTCCTATCAGGCGACGTAAGTTTTATGCGACATTCTGGGCGAGGCGGTTCTCGCGGGTCAATACTTCGGCGGCAAGTTTGGCATAGGCCAGCGAACCGGGGCAGTTGATGTCGTAAATCAACGCGGGCTTGCCGTGGGATGGCGCCTCGGAGATACGAACATTGCGGGGGATGGTGGTCTGATAGACCTGCGCGCCGAGGAAGCCGCGCACATCCGTCTCGATTTGTTCCGTCAGCTTGTTGCGGCGGTCATACATGGTGAGGACGATGCCCTGCACTTCCAGTTCGGGGTTCATGGCGTCGCGCACCATCTCGACGGTCTTGAGCAGGTGGCTGAGGCCTTCCAGCGCATAGAACTCGCACTGCAGAGGGATGAGCACCGCGTTGGACGCGACGAGAGAGTTGAGGGTCAGCAGGCCAAGGGACGGCGGGCAATCGATGAGCACGAAGTCATAGGAGACGAGGCTCTCGTTCAGCGCGTCCTTAAGACGGGTGTTGCGGCGCTCGGCGTTTACCAGCTCCAGCTCTGCACCCGCCAAGTCCATGGTAGTGGGGATAAGATGCAGGTTCGGCACCTGAGTAGGGCGCGCGGATTCCGCCACGCTGGCATCGCCGGCCAAGAGGTCATAGGAGTTGTGTTCGCGGTCGTGCTGGCCGAAGCCGAGACCCGTGCTGGCGTTGCCCTGTGGGTCGAGGTCGATGAGGAGGACGCGTTTGCCGATGGCGGCCATGGCGGTGGCAAGGTTGACCGCCGTGGTGGTCTTACCCACGCCGCCCTTCTGGTTCACGATGGATAGGATGCGCGTCATGCTTAACTCCCTGTCTGTTCTGAAGAATCAAATCTTCTTGAGGTTGCGGATGCGGAGGATGCTCCCTTCGCTATCCACGATGCTGGGGTATTGTTCCACGTGGAACATCCACTGCTTCTTCGCGTCTTCAATCTCTTGTGCCGCACCCCTTCCTTTGAGGAAGAGACACTCGCCATCTTCATCCAGAAGCTTCTCCGAGAAGGTCAGGAGTTGCTCTAAAGAAGAACAGGCTCTGGAGGTGATGGTCTTCGCCAAAGTCTTTTTGGGAAGCTCGATTCGCTCATTAATCACTTTCGCGGAGGCCTTCGTTTCACGAATCACCTCGGAAAGGAATATACACTTGCGTTGGTCGGACTCTAAAAGGCTTACTTGGGCGGCTCCGAGGATGGAAATGACTAATCCAGGGAAGCCAGCACCACTTCCTAAGTCAAAAATAGGCTTATTAGGATAAGAAAGCAAGTGGTAAAGTTGGGCGGAATCTAAAAAATGTCTTTCCCAAGCATTTTCTAACGTGGTGTTGCTCACCAAATTGATTTTCTTTTGCCATTTCTGGAGGAGGTCGTGGTAGGTAATCAGTTTGTCGAGTGTTTCACGTGGAACATCGACAGACGAAACAAATTTCTGAAACGCGGAATCGGATTGTTTCACGTGGAACAACTCAATGAAATGGGTTATGCGACATCGCTACGGGTAGCGTAATATTGATGAACATGTGCCATCAATGCCGAAAGGGCGGCGGGGGTCATGCCAGGGATGCGACCTGCCGCACCCACGGTGGCGGGTTGGGCTTTGGTCAGCTTCTCTTTGATTTCAGTGGAGAGCGAACCCAGCGCGCGGAAGTTAAAGCCTTCGGGGATAGTCAGGTTCTCCTCGCGTTTGAAGGCGCGGATTTCCGATTCCTGACGCTCCAAGTAGCCTGCATAGGTCGCCTCAATTTCGAGCTGTTCTACAATATCTGGTGTGAAGTTCAGCTGTTCAGGCCATATATCTTGCAAAGTGTCGAATCCGACTTCAGGGTATGCGAGCAGTTCCAGACCGTTGCGGCGAAGACCATCCTGATTGATTTTGATGCCCTTACCCTCCCCTTCTTTGGGCGAAAGGGAGACGGATTTCATCGCGGCGCGGGCTGCGTCCAATGCATCGGCTTTGGCTTCAAAGCGGCTTTGGCGATATGCACCGATGAGCCCTGCTTCCATACCCTTACGGGTCAGGCGGAAGTCGGCATTGTCGGGGCGAAGGGTTAGGCGATATTCCGAGCGTGACGTGAACATACGGTAGGGTTCGGACGTGCCGAAAGTGATGAGGTCGTCGATCATCACGCCGGTGTAGCCATCGGCGCGGTCGATGATGAATGGCGCAGAACCTGCCGCCAATAATGCGGCATTCGCTCCGGCGACCAGACCTTGCGCCCCTGCTTCTTCATATCCGGTCGTGCCATTTATCTGTCCGGCGAAGAACAATCCAGCGACCTTTTTGGTCTCAAAAGTGCGGGTCAATTCACGGGGGTCGACATAATCATACTCGATGGCATAGCCGGGGCGGATGATGCGTACGTTCTCCAGACCCTCGATGCTGTGGATGAGGTCATGCTGAACTTCTTCCGGCAGCGAGGTGGAAATGCCGTTCGGGTAAACCGTGTCGTCATCCAGCCCTTCCGGTTCCAAGAAAATCTGATGCTTTTCCTTTTCGGCGAAACGCACGACCTTGTCTTCGATGGACGGGCAATAACGTGGGCCACGGGATTCGATCTGGCCGGAATACATGGGCGCGCGATGGAGATTCGCACGGATGATCTCGTGGACTTTATCGTTCGTGTGCGTGATGCCGCATTCTATCTGCGGCAGGGTGATTTTGTCGGTTAGATACGAGAATGGCGAAGGCGGATTATCGCCGGGTTGCTTCTCGAGGATATTCCAGTTGATGGTTTTGCCATCGAGACGTGCTGGAGTACCCGTCTTCAGACGGCCCAAATCAAAATTTTGGCGTTCCAAAGCAAGCGCGAGGCCGACAGACGGCGCGTCCCCTACCCTGCCCGCCGGAATTTTCTTTTCACCACAATGGATTAACCCTCTTAGGAATGTACCTGTCGTCAGCACCACAGCCTTCGCTTTATAGATCTTGCCCGATGCGGTGACCACGCCTTCCACGGCGTTGTGGTCGTTCACCAGCAAATCCTCTGCCCCATCGGCTATGGTGGTGAGGTTCGGGGTGTTCGCCAGCTCTTCCTGCATGGCGGCGCGGTAACGCATGCGGTCGGCCTGAGCGCGCGGGCCACGAACGGCAGGGCCTTTGCGTTGGTTGAGGATGCGGTAATGGATGCCGGCGCGGTCGATGACGCGCCCCATCAGGCCGTCCAATGCGTCGATTTCTTTGACGAGCGTACCCTTGGCGATGCCGCCGATGGCAGGATTGCAGGACATTTCGCCGAGCTGGTCAATCTTCAGCGTCAGGAAAAGCGTCTTCGCGCCGACGCGCGCGGATGCCGCCGCCGCTTCGCAGCCCGCGTGCCCACCACCAATCACAATCACGTCATAATCGAAAGTCATAATTTTTCCTTTTTGCATCCATAAAAATCTCCTGATTTTTATATGATGCGCCGCTTCGCGGGCTGATGGCTCGCTCGGACTTCTGTCCTCGCCTTATTTCCCTATGCAGAAACTGCTGAATATCTCGCCCAGAATCTCATCGACATCAACACGACCAGTCACGGATGCCATCGCATAGACCGCCAGTCTCAGTTCTTCGCCGATGAGTTCGATATCTCCGCCTCTCAGGAACGTGTCCAGATGCTTGACCGCTTGCTCGATGGCGATGCGGTGGCGAGTGCGCGTGATTATAGGCGAAGATTCCGAAAAGAAAAGGCCGGAAATGCGGTTTTCCAACGCATTGAACAGATTATCCACACCCTGCCCTGTTTTCAGCGACACGGGGATGCCCTCTGGGAATGCCTCGGAAATCTGCTCCGCTGCGTCCATTTTGTTGAGGACAATCAGGGTATTCTCATCGATTTGACCGAGTGTCGCGTCATCGGGCGTGGTGGTGGCATCGAACACGGCGATTTTCAGGTCGGACGTGCCCGCGCGCTCCAAAGCACGGCGGATGCCTTCGCTCTCGATTTCATCGGTGGAGAAGCGCAAACCCGCCGTATCCGCAACGGTCAGCGCATATCCTGCCAAAGAGAGATGCACTTCGACCACGTCGCGCGTGGTGCCCGCCGTGTCGGAAACGATGGACACATCACGCTTTGCGAGGTGGTTCATGAGGGTCGATTTTCCGGCATTGGGAGCGCCGATGATGGTTGCATAGAGGCCATCGCGGATGCGTTCGCCACGGCGGTTATCGGCCAGATGCCCCGCCAATTCATCGCGCAAACCGCGCACTTCGGCATTGAGTTCGCCGTAGACCGTGTCGGGCAGGTCTTCATCGGGGAAATCGATATAGGCTTCCACTAAAGCCAGCGAGCGGATGAGGCGGCTGCGATAGGCTTCGTATTGCTTCTCCAGCTCACCTTCGACCATGCGTAGCGCTTGGCGGCGCTGGGCTTCGGTTTCGGCGTGAATCAAATCTGCGATGCCTTCAGCGGCGGTGAGGTCGAGTTTACCGTTATGAAAGGCGCGGCGAGTGAATTCGCCCGGTTCGGCCAAGCGCAGGCCAGCGATGGCGGAAAGGGCTTCCAGCGTGGCTTTCAGCACCGCGCGGCCACCATGGGTGTGCAGCTCCACCACATCCTCGCCCGTGAAGCTGGCGGGGTTGGCGAAGGCCAGCACCAGTGCTTGATCGATGGATTCATGGGTTTCAGGGTGGTGCAGCAGGCGCAGAGTGGCGATGCGAGGGGCAGGGCAGGGTTTACCCGTCAGCGATTCGAGCGCGGCGAAAGCCTGCGGCCCGGAGATGCGGAACACGCTGACACCCGCCGCGCCAGGGGCGGTGGCAGCGGCGAAAATCGTATCGTTTATTGTTTGTTTTTGATTCATCTGCTACTAGAATCCTAGGTTCCTCAAAGGTCGCGCAGCATAAACGAAAAGGTCTCCCATGGCAAAAGTAATCCGGATACACGCTCCCGGCGGTGCAGAAGTGCTGCAACTGGATGATCTGGAAACCCGTCAGCCTGCGGCGGGTGAGGTGCTGCTGCGCCAGACGGCTGTCGGATTGAATTATATCGACGTTTATCACCGCATCGGTTTGTATCCGTTGCCCTATCCATCGGGCATCGGCCTTGAAGGCGCAGGCGTGGTGGAAGCGGTGGGCGAGGGCGTGACGCGCCTGAAAGTGGGCGACCGCGTGGCTTACGGCGGTGGCCCTGTGGGTGCTTATGCCGAATACCGCACCATGCCGGAGACGTATCTGGTGAAGCTTCCCGATGCCATCAGTGATGTGACGGCGGCGGCAGTGATGGTGCAGGGCTTGACCGCGCAATTCCTCGTGCGCCGCACGTTCCCCATCACGGCGGAGCATACGGTGCTTATCCATGCGGCGGCAGGCGGTGTGGGCGTGTTGCTTTCGCAATGGGCGAAGCACCTCGGCGCGACGGTCATCGGCACGGTCAGCAGCGAAGAAAAAGCAGAGTTGGCGCGCAAGAACGGCTGCGACCATATCATTTTCTACACCCACGAAGACGTGGCCGTGAAGGTGCGCGAGCTGACGGGCGGCAAGGGCGTGCACGTGGTGTATGACTCAGTGGGGAAAGACACCTTCCAAGCCTCGCTGAACAGCCTGCGCCCTTTGGGGATGCTGGTGAGCTTCGGGCAGGCATCCGGCGCGATTCCGCCCTTCGATATCCTGCAACTCTCCCAGAAAGGCTCACTGTTCGTGACGCGCCCGAGCATGATGGATTATGTGCGCGAACCCGCGGAATACCATGCCTCCGCCGATGAATTGCTGGCTTTGCTGGCATCCGGCGTGTTGAAAGTGCATGTGGGGCAGACCTATGCCTTGCAGGATGTGGCGAAGGCGCATGCGGCGCTAGAATCCCGCAAGACCCAAGGCGCGACGGTGCTGCTGACTACTTTGCCCGATGATTTAGATAATCTCGCCTTCGATGGCGGATGAAAAAAAGCCCGCTGAGAAATCAGCGGGCTTTTTTGTTAGGCATTGTCGTCTTCTTCTCAGTGATGCGCGTCTTCAAACTGCTCCTCTTCTGTCGAGCCTTTCAGCGCGGCAGTGGAGATGTCATCCCCCGCGATGGTCTGGGCGACTTGGTCGAAGTAACCCGTGCCGACCTCGCGCTGGTGCTTCACGGCGGTGAAGCCGCGCTTCTCATCGGCGAATTCCTTGTCCTGTAGCTTCACATAACCGGCCATGCCTGCTTCTTTGTAAGCCACGGCGAGGTCGAACATGGAGTGGTTGAGGGAGTGGAAGCCCGCCAGCGTGATGAACTGGAACTTATAGCCCATTTTGCCGAGCTCTTTCTGGAACTTGGCGATGGTGGCATCGTCAAGGTTCTTGCGCCAGTTGAATGACGGCGAGCAGTTATAGGCCAGCAATTTGCCGGGGAATTGGGCGTGGACGGCATCGGCGAATTGCTGTGCTTCCTCCAAGCTGGGTGTGGAGGTTTCACACCAGATGAGGTCGGCATAAGGCGCATAGGCCAAGCCACGCGCGATGGCGGCATCAATGCCGCCTTTCAGCTCGAAATAGCCCTCTACGGTGCGTTTTCCGGTGATGAAGGGCGCATCCGCTTCGTCGATGTCGCTGGTGATGAGGAATGCGCCGTTGGCATCGGTGCGCGCCACCAAGATGGTCGGTACGCCGCTGATGTCCGCCGCCAGACGCGCTGCGACCAGCTTCTGCACGGCCTCGCGGGTGGTCACGAGCACTTTGCCGCCCATATGGCCGCATTTCTTGGCGGAGGCCAGCTGGTCTTCAAAATGCACGCCTGCTGCGCCTGCCTCGATCATGCCTTTCATCAGCTCGAACGCATTGAGGTTGCCACCGAAGCCCGCTTCCGCATCCGCCACGATGGGCAGGAAGAAATCGATGGTGTCTTTGCCCTCGGCGTGGTGGATCTGGTCAGCGCGGGCGAGAGTGTTATTGATGCGTTTGACCACCGCAGGCACGGAATCCGCAGGGTAGAGGCTCTGATCAGGGTACATCGCACCCGCGAGGTTGGCATCCGCCGCCACCTGCCAACCGGAGAGGTAAATGGCTTTCAGCCCCGCTTTCGCTTGCTGCATGGCTTGGTTGCCCGTCAACGCGCCGAGGGCGTTGATGTAAGGCTCGGTATGCAGGTCTTTCCAGAGGCGTTCCGCGCCTTTGCGCGCCAAGGAATGCTCGATATGCACCGTGCCGCGCAGCCTATCCACTTCCGCAGCGGAATAGGGGCGGGTGATGCCCTTCCAGCGGGGATTCGTGGCCCAGTCGTTCTCGATTTCAGCGATGGTGGGGAGCTTGGCGGTCATGGCGGGATTCCTTATCAGGATTGCTATCCCTCAAAGTCTATGCCTCGTTATGTTGCGACGCAACAGAAATGTGCGGTGCACCATAAGGATTCCGTGTGGAAATCAGAGCTTTTCCGCGAATGCCGCTGAAATCAGGCTGCGGGTGTAGTCCTGCTGGGGCGCATCGAAAATCGCCGCTGTATCGCCTTGTTCGACGATTTCCCCGTGGCGCATCACCAGCACTTTATGGCTCAGTGCCTTCACCACACGCAGGTCATGGCTGATGAACAGATAGGTCAGGCCATATTTCTGCTGGAAATCCCGCAATAAATCGATGATTTGCGCCTGCACGGAGAGGTCGAGGGCGGAGGTGGGCTCATCCAGCACGAGGAATTTCGGCTTCAGCACCATAGCGCGGGCGATGGAGATGCGCTGGCGTTGACCGCCGCTGAATTCGTGGGGATAGCGGTGTTTGCTAGCTGCATCCAGCCCTACTTCGTGGAGCATATCGTCGATGATGACCTCCCGCTCGGCTTCCGTCGCGCCGATGCCATGCACTTTCAGGCCTTCTTCGATGATCTGCCCGACGGTCATGCGCGGGTTGAGACTGGAGAACGGGTCTTGGAACACCACCTGCAATTCGCGGCGCAAAGGGCGCATGGCGGCGGTGTTGCGCTGGTCGAGGCGTTCGCCGTGATAGTGAATTTCTCCCTCGCTCTTGATGAGGCGCAGCAAAGCCAGCCCCAGCGTGGATTTTCCGCTGCCTGATTCACCCACCACACCCAGCGTGCTGCCTTCGGGGATGGTGATGCCCAGCCGTTTGACCACTTCGTTATAGGTCTGGTTCCACGGCAACAGCGGCGCGTTGGACTTGTATTTCACCCGCAGTTCTTTTGTGGAAAGCGCGGTTTTGGTTTTTTTCTTGAGCGGTAATGCCGCGCCCGATGGCTCGGAGGCCAGCAATTTCTGTGTGTAAGGGTGTTTGGGGGACTTGAAAAGCGTGGCCGTCTTGGCGGTCTCGACGATTTCCCCGTGCTGCATCACTAGCACTCTATCGGCGATTTTGCGCACGGTCGTGAGGTCATGGGTGATGAGCAGGATGGCCATGCCCGTTTTCTGTTGCAAGCCCTTGAGAAGGCGGAGAATCTGCGCCTGCACTGTCACATCCAGCGCAGTGGTCGGTTCATCGGCGATGAGTAGGTCAGGTTTATTCGCCATGGCGATCGCGATCATCACGCGCTGGCGTTCGCCGCCGGAAAGCTCGTGCGGCATGGCGTTGAGGCGATTATGCAGCTTCTCCAGCCCCACATCCGTCAGCAGCTGCCGCACCTGTGCAATGGCATCCTCGCGGCGCAAGCCCGCCTGATGCTGGAAGAGGGATTCGGAAATCTGCTTGAAGATGGTGTGCAGCGGGTTCAGCGCGGTCATCGGTTCTTGGAAAATCATCGACACGCGGTTGCCGCGGATGCTGCGGAGTTCGGCATCGCTTAACCCTAAGAGTTCCTGTCCGTTATAGGCGATGCGCGATTCGGCGCTGTGATAGGCCGTAGGGTAGGGCAGAAGCTGCAACACGGACATGGCGACGGTGGATTTCCCACTGCCCGATTCGCCCACCAGCGCGACGATTTCGCCCTTCGCCACTTGCAGGGATACATCGCGCACGGCGTGGGTGTCGCCCTGATGGCCTTTGAAGGAGACGGAAAGGTTCTTAATGTCTAGCAATGCCATATCAGCCTGCCTTTCTGGGGTCGAGGGCATCGCGCACCGCTTCGCCGATGAACACCAATAGGCTCATGATGACCGCCAGTGTCACGAAGCCTGACATCAACAACCACGGCGCGTGGACGTTATCCTTACCCTGTTTCAGCAGCTCACCCAGCGATGCCGTTTCCGGTGGCAGGCCGAACCCAAGGAAATCCAGCGCAGTCAGCGAGGTGATGGAGATGTTCAGCACGATGGGAATCAACGTCAACCCTGCCACGAAAGCATTAGGCAGCACATGACGGAAGAGGATTTTGGAATCCTTCACGCCCAATGCTCGCGCGGCGCGCACGTAATCTTGATTGCGCGTCTTCAAGCATTCGGCGCGTACCACGTCCACCAGATACACCCACATCACGAAGACCATGATGGCCATGAGCGTCCAGAATCCAGGGGTGACCATGCTGGCGATGGTGATGAGCAGCACGAGGAAGGGGATGGAGTTCAACACCTCGATGACGCGCTGGAATATCATGTCCACCCAGCCGCCGTAATAGCCCTGCACCGCGCCTGCGACGATGCCGATGAGCGCGGAGATGCCCGTCAACACCAGCCCGAAGAGGACGGATACGCGGAAGCCATAAAGAATGCGCGCCATGACATCGCGCCCTTGGTCGTCAGTGCCGAGGAAATGCCGCTCATTCGAGGGGGCGGGGGCAGGGGCGGTGTTCTCGAAATCAATGGTGCTGTAATGGAAGCGGATGGGCGGCCAAATGGCCCAGCTTTCTTTTTTACCCAGCAATTCCGCCACGAACGGGTCGGTGTAAACCGTTTCCGTCTCCAAATCACCCCCGAAGGTCGTTTCCGGATAGGCCTTCCATGCGGGGAAGTAGTACGCCCCGTCATAATGCAGCACGATGGGTTTGTCGTTCGCCAGCAATTCCGCGAAGAGGCTGACCACGAAGAGCGACATGAACACGAGGAAAGACCAATATCCACGGCGGTTGCCCTTGAACTTGTGCAAACGGCGTTGCCACAAAGGAGAAAGAGCCATCAGACGTCCCTCCTTTCAAAGTCGATGCGCGGGTCGATGGCCACATAGAGCAAATCGCCCACGAGCTTAGTCATCAAGCTAACGAGGCCGAAGATGTAGATGAGGCCGAGAATCAACGGGAAATCACGGTTGATGGCGGCTTCGAAGGCCAGCAGCCCCATGCCGTTCAGCCCGAAGATGATTTCGATGAGAATCGTGCCCGTGAAAATTGCCCCGACCAGCGCGGCGGGAAAATTCGCCACCACGATGAGCATGGCGTTGCGGAAGACATGGCCGTAAAGGATGCGGTTTTCCGCCAATCCCTTGGCGCGCGCGGTGGTGACATATTGCTTGCCGATCTCCTCGATGAAGGAGTTCTTGGTGAGCATGGTGATGGCGGCGAAAGAGCCGAGCACCATTGACAAGACGGGCAAGGTGAGATGCCAGAGCAAATCCTGCACTTTGGCGAAGAAGGACAACTCCTCAAACCCTTGGCTGGTCAGGCCTTGCAGGGGGAACCAATCAAAATGATTGCCGCCCGCGAAAAGCACCATCAGGAACACGCCCAGCACGAAGCTGGGGATGGCATAGGCGATGATGATGGCCACGCTTGACCATACATCGAAGGGCGAGCCATCGCGCACGGCTTTGCGGATGCCCAGCGGGATGGAGATGAGGTACGTCAGGAATAGGGTCGCAAGTCCCAACGACATGGTGGTGGGCAAGCGTTCCACGATAAGCTCCACCACATTGGCATCGCGGTAGTAACTATCCCCGAAATCGAAGGTGGCGAACTGTTTCACCGTTTGCCAGAAGCGTTCGGGCAAGGGTTTGTCGAAGCCGTAGAGCGTGTTCAGTTCCGCAATGAATTCCGGTGACAGGCCTTGGGTGTTCGACGGGTCGGTGATGCGCGTGGAGATATTGCCGCTCATCTCTCCGCCGCCGCCGTGCTTGCCGCTGAGGCGCGAGACGAGCTGTTCCACGGGGCCGCCGGGCATGAACTGCACGAGGGCGAAGTTCAGCAGGATGATGCCGAACAGCGTGATGAGCATGAAAACGAGGCGGCGCGCGACGTAGGACAACATTATTCCGCCTCCTCTGTGGTTGTGGCGGGTGCGGCTTCAGCAGCGGATGGCACAGCCTGTTCGCCTTCCTTCTTCATCCACCAGGTCGTCATGCCGATGCTATAGCTCGGGGGGCGTTTGGGCTTGTTGAACTTATCCCAATGAATCAGGCGGAACCCGCTGATGTGATATTGCGGGATGGTGTAATGCTCCCAGAGCAGCACGCGGTCGAGCGCATGGGCGGTAGTGCGCAGTTCATCGATGTCGTCAGCGGCCTCCAGCTTTTTCGTCAGCGCGTCCAGCGCGGGGTGGCAGGCCTTGGCGTAGTTAGGCGAGCCCTTCACCTGTGCCGTCTCGCACGACCAATAACTCTTCTGCTCCATGCCGGGGAAGAATACGCCGTTGTTATACCACATGATGCTGATGTCATAGTCCTTCGCGTCCATCAACAGCTGATATTGGGCGATTTCCACGGTCTTGATATGAGTGGGAATGCCAAGGCGCTTCAGGTTGTTGATCATCGGCATGAACACGCGGTTGAAGGACGGCTCGTAGTACAAGATGCTGGCGGTCAGAGGCTCGCCCGTGTCCTTGTGCACGCGCACGCCATCCTTGATGATATACCCCGCGTCATTCAGCAGTTTCTGCGCTTTCAGCAAGTTGTCGCGGATGGTCGTTTTCTTCTGCTCGGTGCTGGGAGCTTCATAGGCTGTTGTGAAGAGTTCTGGCGGTAGCTGGTCGCGGAACGGCTCCAACAGTTTCAGCTCTGCTTTTGAGGGTAAGCCTTGTGCGGCGAATTCGGTGTTCTGGAAGAAGCTGGAATTTTGCGAATAAGCCCCGAAGAAGATGACACGGTTCGTCCAATCGAAATCGAAGGCCAGCCCCAGCGCTTCGCGCACGCGGCGGTCAGGATAGCGTTCCGAGTTGATGACGAAAGCCTGATTGCCCGTCGGTAGCTTATGGGGGATGAACTGTTTCAGCAACCGCCCATCGCGCGCGGCGGGTGTGTCATAGGCCGTCGCCCAGTTGCGGGAGATGTTCTCCTCGCGCACGTCATATCGTCCGGCTTTGATGCCCTCCAATGCCACGGTGGAATCGCGGAAGGTCTGGAAATCGACCACATCGAAGTTATACATGCCGCGGTTCACGGGCAGATCCTTCGCCCAATAGTCCTTCACCCGCTCATAGGTGATGCTGCGGCCTTGGTTCACATTGCTGACCTTATACGGCCCGCTGCCGAGCGGCGGGACGAGCGTGGATTTATCCAGCGCGTTCTTCTCGCCGTCCCAGAAGTGCGAGGGCAGAATGGGAATCTGTGCGACAAGCAACGGAAGCTTACGCAGGTTGCTCTGTGAGAACGTGAAAAGCACACGGTTCTTGCCGGTCTTTTCGACGGATTTCAGCTGTTCCAGCGCGATTTTGAAGCTTGGGTCGCCCTTTTCCGGCAGAATCGTGAAGGTGAAGACCACGTCATCGACGGTGATGGGTTTGCCATCATGCCATTTCGCTTTCGGATTGATGGAGAACTCGACCCAGCTGAAATCCTTGGCG
>VGDC01000011.1 GCA_016869895.1 Alphaproteobacteria bacterium | reverse complement strand
GAAGTGTTCCTGAAGAAGCGTCACATCATCAACGAAGCCGATGTGACCAAAGGGCTCATCGAAGGCGCGCTGGCGACCGCCGGCGAACAAGATAAAGGTCTGCGCGCGGCACTGGTGGAATCCAACCATGTGAACGCGGATATGATCGATATCCAAAAGAAAGATCAGTATAAAGACATCCCCCGCATCGCCGCGAAGCCACGCGAAGAACGCGATGAGCGCGACAACAGGCTGATGCAGCGGTTCTGCGACGAGGTGGGTGAGAAGCTCATCGACAACTCCAGCCGCATCTTCAGTGCGCTGGGGCAGGGCAAAGCGACGGAATCCGTTTCGACGGTGATGGAGCGTGTGCTGGAAAAACCGGTCGATAACGTGCGCGATGCGGTCATTTCCCTTGGATTCATGCATAGCATCATCAATTCCAGCCAGCATTATCTGGATGTGATGACCTTCGTGAAGCCGGAAGATAAGGTGCTGAACCGCTCACAGGTCAAAGAATTGACGGAATTCGCCAACAATCAGGCTGCCAGCGCAGGCTTTGCGCTGCATGGTGTGCCCGTGAAGGGGCGCAACGGCAACGACTTCACCCTCATGGGGCAGGATGCAGGCCTAAAAGACGGCGAATTGCTCCAGTGGAACGACAAGAGCGAGCGTTTCGAGCGCGCCAGCCCCGAAGCCATCATCCGCTATGCCAACGTGATGAGCGAGAAGTTCCGCGATCTCGCCAAAGGCAAGTTGAAAGAAGACGACCACGTCACCCAGTTGGCGCAGCGCTTCCAGCGCGAAACCAAAGGCGAGATATTCTCCCGCATCTGATTTCTGTAACTAAATTCATTTCCCTGTACTCTCTTATTCCTTCGGGCTATACTTTCGATTCCCGATCAAAGGATGACCAGCCATGAAAATCGAATGGATAGCCCCCAGCGATGAGGATGCCGCACCACAGGCGCATCCCAAGGCGGGCGTGAGCGTCTCCGCCGGTTTCCCATCTCCTGCGGATGATTACACCGAAACCAAGCTCGACCTGAACCGCCATCTCGTAGCGCATCCTGCCGCGACCTTCTTCGTGCGCGTGGCGGGGGAGTCCATGACGGGCGCGGGCATCCACAGCGGCGATACGCTGGTCGTCGATCGCGCATTGGATGCGCGGGATGGGGATGTGGTCATCGCGGTGGTGGACGGGGAATTCACCGTTAAACACTTCCAAAAGAAAAAAGACGGTATCTGGCTTGTGGCGGCACATCCCGACTATCCCGCCATTCGGCTGGATGACGGCTCCGCCGATGTCGGCGCGGGGGCGATTTGGGGTGTCGTTTCAGCGGTCATCCGCAAGCTGAGATGATGCTATGTTCGCGCTGATTGACTGCAACAATTTCTTCGTCTCCTGCGAACGCCTCTTCCTTCCCGCCCTGCGCGAAAAACCCGTGGTGGTGCTGTCCAATAATGACGGTTGCGTTATTTCCAGAAGCAATGAAGCCAAAGCAATCGGCGTTCCGATGGGAGCACCGATGTTCGAAATACGCGATTTGTTGAAACGTGAAAAGGTGCATAGCTTCTCGTCGAATTTCCAACTTTATGGCGATATTTCGAACAGAGTGATGCAGATTTTGCAGCGTTTTTCGCCGGAAGTGGACGTGTATAGCGTCGATGAGGCGTTCCTCGATCTGAGCGGCACGCCGGACGGCAAGTTCGAGGAGGTGGGCGAGGACATCCGCCGCACGGTGCTGCAATGGACGGGCATTCCCGTTTCCGTGGGCATCGCGCCCAGCCGCACGCTGGCGAAACTCGCCGCAGGAATCAGCAAGAAGCAGGGGAAGACCTTTCTGCTGATCGAAGAGGAAACGCTGCGTGAAGTGCGCCGCCGAACGCCTGTGGAGGACATCTGGGGTATCGGGCGGAAGCTTTCGGCCTCGCTACGCATGGCGGGCATCGGCACGGCGGAGGAACTGGCCAATACGAATGAAACATGGATTCGCCAGAAATATAACGTGATGATGCAGCGAAAGGTGCTGGAACTGCGCGGAATCCCCTGCGAGAGCGGGGAGCATGAATCCTCCGGCAAGAACGCCATCATGGCCTCGCGCTCCTTCGGCACACCGCTGACGAAGCTGGAGGATGTGCAGGAGGCGGTGACATCTTACACCGCGCGGGCGAGCAGGAAACTGCGCGAACAACAATCCGTGGCGCGGGTGGTGTCGGTCTATATCCAGACGAACCGTCACAACCCCCGCGAAAGGTATTATGCGAATTACCAGATGGTTGAACTGCCGTCCTACACGGATGATACCGCGGAAATCGCCCGATTCGCACGGGAGGCGATGAAGAAGATTTTTGTACCGGGGTTGCGGTACAAAAAATGTGGGGTTACATTGATGGACTTCGCCCCTGCGGGGAATTTCCAGCAAAGCCTGCTGGATGACGCGGAGACCGTGCTGAAACGTCAGCGGCAGCATCAGCTGATGCTGGTGGTGGATAAGATGAACCGCAAGCTGGGCGGCGATACACTGAAATTCGGCGGGGAGGGCATCGCCCAGAAATGGACGGCGAAATCCGAGCACTGCTCACCGCGCTACACTACGCGCTGGAAGGACATCCCCCTCGTCAACTGAATGCCTAATACCGCTTTTATGCGGCTATCGACATAATGATTGACTGCAACCGGAGAACAAAAAAATGGGACAGGAAATCAACACGACCGTCTTCGTGGAAAGCGACTTCGACCGCTTCGCCGAGTTGATGCGGCAGGAGACGAAAGTGCTGGAACAATGGTTCCGCGAGGAACGCTTCAGCGCGGGTGTACGCATGTGCGGGCTGGAGCTGGAGGCGTGGCTGGCAGATGAACGGTTTTCCCCCGCGCCAAAGAACGCGGAATTCCTTGAGAAACTGAACCACCCGCTGGTGGGCGCGGAACTGGCGAAATTCAATTTCGAGCTGAACACGTCTCCCCGCAAGCTCGGTGAGGACAGCAACGCCCTTTCTCGCCTTCACACGGAAGTGTCCGACATTTGGGAGGCTTGCTTCAAACAGGCCAAAGCGCAGGGGCTTCATGCACTCACCATCGGCGTGATGCCCACGCTGGAAGAGGGCATGCTGAATGTCGAGAATATGACCGTCTCTAAGCGTTATGAGGCGTTGAACCAGCAGCTGTTCAACAGTCGTGCCCATGTGCCGCTGTCTTTCCACATCGACGAGGGCGAAGGCATCCACATCGAGCAACCCGACATGATGTTGGAGGCGGCGTCCACTTCGCTTCAGGTGCATCTGAAAGTGGGGCAGGAAGAGGCGGTGCGCTGCTATAACGCATCCATCATCGCTTCCGCGCCGCTGGTGGCCGCATCGGCGAATTCGCCGTATCTTTATGGTCGCGCACTGTGGGATGAAAGCCGCATCGCCATTTTCGAGCGTTCCGTTCCCAGCGGGCATTTGCGCGATGAGAACGGGCGCGAGTTGCGCCGCGCAGGTTTCGGCACGGGTTATGCCAAGGAATCCCTCTTCGAGCCTTTCGCCGAAAACATCGCCCTTTATCCGCCGATTCTTCCGGAAATCCAATGGGACGCGACAGAGCCTCTGCCCCATGTACGATTACACAATGGCACGGTATGGCGGTGGAATCGCCCCATCCTCGGTTTTGACGGTGGCGATCCCGAAAAACCTCACCTGCGGATCGAGCATCGCACCATGTCGGCTGGCCCAAGCTTGATGGACGTGGTGGCCAATGCGGCCTATTACCTCGGCCTGACCTTCGAGTTGATGAACCAGCCCACCCCGCCGGAACAATACCTGCCCTTCGAAGTGGCGCGGGAGAATTTTTATAATGCGGCGAAGTTCGGCTTGGATGCGAATATCCGCGCGTCGGACGGTTCGCTCAACAACATGCGCCAATTCTCGCTGGATGTGCTATTGCCATTGGCGCGTAAAGGGTTGGTGCGATTGGGCATCAAAGAAAGCGAAATCGAGATATATCTCGATGGAGTCATCGAACCTAGATTGCGAAGTGGTCAGAATGGTGCGAATTGGCAGAAATCCTTCGTCGCACGATACGGTTCTGACATGCGGGTGATGGTGCGGGAATATACCGCCATGCAGGAATCCAACCTACCTGTTCATTCATGGGAGCTTTGATATGTATAAAGTCCTTTTCGTCTGCACGGGCAACATCTGCCGTTCACCCACCGCCGAAGCGGTGTTCCGCTCGCGTGTCATCGCGGCGGGGTTGGCGGAGCAGGTCATCTGCGATTCCGCCGGCACCCATGGCTATCACATCGGCGAAAACCCAGACCCGCGCAGTACGGCTGCGGCGTTGAAACGCGGGGTGGAGATGGCGAATCTGGTCGGGCGGAAGGTGAGCAAAGAGGATTACCACGAATATGACCTGATTCTCGCCATGGACGCGGGGCATCTGCGCATTCTGCAAGAGGGCAAACCCGCTGGCGCGAAGGCGGAAGTGGCGTTGTTCCTACCCTATAGTGATGCGGCGCTGGTGGGCGATGTGCCCGACCCGTATTACCAAGGGCCGGAGGCGTTCGAGCAGGTGCTGGATATGGTCGAGGCGGCTTCGGAGAAAATCGTCAGCAAGCTGAAACAGCGCCTAAGCGCATAATTCCACAATGCGGGGAAGGGTCAGTGTGGCTTTATCCTCCAGAACCGTCT
The DNA here is from genome assembly GCA_016869895.1 of Alphaproteobacteria bacterium. Lineage (GTDB taxonomy): Bacteria > Pseudomonadota > Alphaproteobacteria > Rickettsiales > VGDC01 > VGDC01. The sequence goes on along the minus strand of VGDC01000011.1, from coordinate 9,862 downwards.
CGAACACGGGGCTGTCGGAGGAGACGAGATTGCACTCGATTGTCCATGCGCCGCTGCGCCGCGCTTCCATGGAAAACCCTGCCGCTGGATAGACCTGCCCCGATGTGCCGATGGCGATGAAGATATCACAACGGCGGAGTGCGGCATATATATCTTCCATGAAAAGCGGCATCTCGCCAAACCAGACGATATGCGGGCGGAGCGTGCCAGCCGTGTCGCAGCAAGCGCAGGCGAGGGTGTCGTTTATGTCCTCATCCCACGGGAAAATCTCGTCGCTGTGTAGGCAGCGCGCCTTGCGCAGCTCGCCATGCATGTGGATGGGGTTCTTGCTGCCGCCGCGCTCGTGCAGGTCATCCACATTCTGCGTCACCAGCGTGAATTCACCTTCCCACAGCTTTTCCAGCTCTGCGAGTGCGCGATGCGCGGCATTCGGTTCGACCTCGCGCAGCTGGGCGCGGCGGGCGTTATAGAACCGTTGCACCAGCACAGGGTTGCGGGCAAAGGCCTCCGGCGTGGCGACGTCCTCAATCCGGTGGTTCTCCCACAGCCCATCCCCGTCACGGAAGGTGCGCAAACCCGATTCCGCCGAAATGCCCGCGCCTGTCAGGATAAAAAGGTTCTTGCGCCTATCAAGGACTGGAAAACCATCAATCGCATTGAAATTTTTGGTGTGAGGGGGCATCCTGCATTCTCCATTCGGGTTCATCCCAGTCTAATCGCGCAGGAGGCGATATGTCAGCCGAATTATACCTTAACGACTTCCGCCCCGGTCAGGAATTCCTCAGCCCGACCCATACGCTTTCGCTGGAGGAGGCGGTCTCTTTCGCCAAACAATATGACCCGCAATACTACCACATAGACGTGGAAGCCGCGAAGAAAGGCCCTTATGGACGGCTCATCGCTAGCGGCTGGCAGACCGCCGCCATCACTATGAAGCTGAAAGCCGCGACCGAACTGGCGAATGTCGCGGGTGGGTTGCTGGGGCTGGGTTTGGAATCAGTGAAATGGCCGCGACCCGTTTATCCCGGTGATACATTACGCGTTGTCCTCACGGTATTGGACGTGCGCCGCTCCAACTCAAAACCCACCCATGGCGTGGTGAAATACAGCATGGATACCTATAACCAGCACGATGAAAAAGTGATGGAGGCGGTGACGGCGGTGTGGGTGCCATGTTGAGGCAAGAGCTTGGCATTTAATTAAAATGCTGGATAAATTTAACAGGTTTTTGTGTAAATTCGTGTTGCTTTTGTGTATTTATGTGGCAATATATTAAGTATATATGCAGCAAAAAACGCATTTTTTGAGTTAATAAATTAATGCTGCATGCTCTTTACTCGCTAAGGTGAATATCCTATGCCGCAGAATATCCCGGTACTCAACGAAGAAATCATCGACGACCTCATGGCCATTCTGGGGGACGGGTATCTGGCGATTTTCGAGGATCAAATCGAGCAAGCGACATCGTATATCAAGGATATCGCGGCGGCGATTCAGGGTGGTGAGGCGCTCAAGGCCTCGAAACGTGCCCATGCGCTGAAATCCTCGACGGGGCAGGTGGGGCTGCAAAGCATCCACCTTCTGGCGAAGGATTTGGAATATACCTGTAGCGCGGATGCGGAGAAGGGCGAAATCAGCCTGCATGCGAAAGAGGTCTTCGCCAAGCTCGTGGCGGATTATGATGCCAGCGTGAAGTGCCTGTATAGCTATATCGCCAATACGGCAGGTGACCGTCAAGCGGTCTGAAGACCTGTCACTGCGCGGCGGTGTTCACCAGCCACGAAATCACAAAAATCTGCGGCAATGTCACGAGGGGCAGGAAGAGGGCTATCTTCCAGGACCTCGTGGTCTCTTTCAGCGCCATGATCTCCGTGTAATCCGTCGAGACCCCTGCCATGAGGAAAGCGAAAGCATTGCCCGGCGATGCCGCGCGGGTGAGCAGATCCGCCGCGATGGGGGTCGTGCCTTCGGAGCAGACCTCGATGACGGTGGCGGCCAGCATGGTCAAGACCAAACCGCCCAGCGTCGCGCCGAAATAATGGGCGAAATGCTCGGTGGGCACAGCAGAGCGGATGAGCGCAGCCAGAACTAAGCCAAGGAATACCCAGCGCAGGATGGGCGCGGAATCGCGGAAGCCTTCTTTGATGGCTGAGGTGAAGAGTGCGGCATTCCATTTCGTGCGGCGGATGCCCGCCTTCGCTTCGCGCCAGAAACGGAAGCCTTCGGGCAATTCCTGCTGATGGGGATTGGCGGGCAGGGTGCCGCGCTTCACCAGCCATTCGAACATTAGGCCGGAGGCGATGGCGATGAGCGCGGAGAGGACGATGAAGGTGAGCGTCCACGGCAGGCCGACAAGGGCGATGAGAATGAAGGTGAGCGAAATGGAGTTCCACGGGCTGGCGATGAGGAAGGCCATGACCTGCCCCAAGCTCGCGCCGCGCTCATAGAGCTTCATGCCCACGAGCAGGATGCCGTGGCTGCACAGGTCGAGCAGCAAGCCGCCGAAGCAGGCGCGCAGGATGCCATTGAAGCTGCCGCCTTTGCCGAGGATACCCATGACGAATTCGCGAGGCACTTTCCCCATCAACCCCACGAAGAACACGCCAGCGGCGATGCCCCACCACATGACATTCAGCAGCTCGAAACAGGCGGCGGCGAAACGGGCGATGAAGCCATCCGTCATGCTGCCTGCGAAGAGGTGGACGGCATAGGCAATCAGCGTGATGCTCACGCTTAAAAGAAGAATCTTATCGCGCGTGATGGAGGCATGGGCATGCCGGTGCGCGTCATCTCCATCCGGCTGTGGAGCGTGACAGCAGGAGGATTTCACCTTGGTAGCGTGGGAATGTCCGGTATGGTCGTGCATGAGCGATATTCTAAAGGGCTGGCGGCGGGATGTCCAATCATTGATTAATGGCAGAAATGCCCGTGTTAACGATTTGGTAAGGAATCTGTGCTAGATTCAAACATACGGACTTCCTATCCATTCCCGAATTTCGATATTTGAGGTGAGCGATGCAGAAGATGACCCCCCAAGCGAAGGCAGTGGCCTTGACCGATACCGTGAAATACATCGCGATCTCCGGTTTCTTCGTGACGCTTAGCACGGGCATTTTCCTTCTTTCCGCGCAGTGATGGCATAGCGTTCTAAAAGTTTAGTGGTAGGGGAGAAATCCGCTGGAATGGCGACATTCCGGCGGATTTTCTTGTCTCGCAACATGAAATTGGCTATCTTCCGCGCAGATTTCGCATACTCACCACGGATTTTCCCATGACTGCTCTTCCTTCTGCCTATACATGGCGCACCCTTGGCCGCGACGAATTCCCGCTGGTCAAAGACCTGCTGCGCGCGACCATCGAAAGCGAATCCTATTTCACGCTGTACGGCGATGCGCCGGATGAAGACCTCTTCACTTATTGGTATGGCGGGCTGGACAATGAGGTGTGGGTGCTGGAAGAGGAGGGAGTCATCCTCGGTTCGTTCTATCAGCGCAGCAACCATTTCGGTTTGGGCAAGCACATCGCCAATGGGGGTTATGCGGTCTCTCCCGCAGGTCGCGGCAAAGGCATCGGGCGCATCCTCGGCGAGAAATCGCTGCAACGGGCGAAGGAGCGCGGATTCCGTGGCATGCAGTTCAACTTCGTCGTCAGCACCAATACCGTCGCCGTGAATCTGTGGAAAAGCTTGGGATTTACGGTGGTTGGCGTGTTGCCGAAAGCCTATCACTTCCAGCGGGAACGCTATGTCGATGCCTTCGTGATGTTCAAGGATTTGACGATTTAATCCGTTGTTTTCGCAGAAACACTTCTTTTTCTGGCGCGCCAATAATAAAGATTGTATAATCGACAGCGGCACATTATGGTGTTGTGAGTGACCGGTTCCGGCACAATCTGTTGTGGTGTCCCGCTTTTGTGCGGGAAGCTTCACCAAAGCGGAGAAGGAGTGGAATCGTGTGAAACCTGAGGGTTCGTGCCTTCAGTGCAAGTGAATGGGAATAAAATTGGCATCGCTCGACGATACGCAATTGGACAGTCCGGTAGCTTCCGGACAGTCGCCGCAAGTGAATGACCCGCAGGCATCCGTTGCTTCGCCGGGAGCGGCTTCTTCACCTGATTCCGCCATGCTTCCCGATGCCCCCACCCCCATCGAGGCCGCGCAGGCCGCCGCCCCCGCCAAACGCCCGCAGCGTCTGGGCGAGCGATTGGTGGATATGGGGCTTGTCAGCGATGACCAGCTGCTCATCGCGCTGCAGGAGCAGAAGACCTCCAAGAAACTCATCGGCGCCATCCTCATCGAGATGGGCTTCATCACCGAAAGCGCGCTGGGCGAAGTGCTCGCGGAGTCTTCCGGTACGGAGAAGTTCGACCCCAAATCGACGATGCTCGACCCGAACCTCATCAAGCTCATCCCCAAGGATGTGGCGATGCGGAACAAAATCATCCCCGTGGCCATCGACGGCGAGACCGTGCAACTGGCCATGGCTGACGTGTATAACGTCGTCGCGCTCGACCAGGTGCGCCGCTATTTCCCGCGCAAATCGAAGATGGTGCCGCTTTATTGCACCGAAACGCAGATCATCGAGCTGATCGACCAGTATTACGATTATGAGATGTCCATCGACGGCATCCTGCGCGAAATCGAGACGGGCATCCGCGAAAACACCCAGCTTTCCGGCGAAGAGGGTGGTTATGTCAACCCCACCGTTCGTCTGGTGAACGCGTTGTTGGTGGATTCCATCAAGACCGGCGCGTCGGACATCCACTTCGAGCCGGAAGGCCAGTTCCTCCGTCTGCGATACCGTATCGACGGCGCGATGACCCAAATTCGCAGCTTCCACCGCAGCTATTGGGGCGCGATCGTCGTGCGCCTGAAAATCATGGCGGGCATGAACATCGCGGAAACGCGTAACCCGCAGGATGGTCGTATCAGTTTCAAGGCATTGGGGCGCGAGGTCGATTTCCGTGTGGCGAGCCAGCCGACCGTGAACGGCGAGAACTTCGTGCTGCGTCTGCTCGATAAGAGCAAGTCACTAGTGGCGCTGGAGAAACTCGGTTTCAGCGAGCATAACTCGCGCTTGCTGAAGAAGCTGCTGAAACGTCCTGAAGGTATCATCATCGTGACCGGCCCGACGGGTTCGGGTAAAACCACGACGCTGTACTCGGTGTTGAGCTACATAAACTCCATCGAAGTCAACATCATGACCCTCGAGGATCCGGTGGAATATCAGCTGCCGCTCATCCGTCAGACGAACGTGCGCGAAGGCTCGGTGGATTTCCATTCGGGTATCACCTCGCTCATGCGTCAGGATCCGGACATCATCTTCATCGGTGAGGTGCGCGACGAAGAGACCGCGCTGATGGCCGTCCGCGCGGCATTGACCGGTCACCAGGTCTTCACCACGCTCCACACCAACGATGCGCTCGGCGCGATTCCCCGTCTGGGTGACATCGGCGTGCCCGCGCACCTTCTGGCGGGCTCGCTCATCTGCGTCATGGCGCAGCGACTGGCGCGCAGCCTGTGCCAAGCCTGCAAAAAACCCAAGACCGCCACGCCGGAAGAATGCCGCATCCTCGGCGCAGACCCCGACGAGCCGCCCACCATCTATGAAGAGAACGGCTGCCCCAACTGCGGCAATAAAGGCACGAAAGGGCGTATCGCCATCAACGAGATCCTCGCTGTCGACCGTGGTTTGGACGAGCTCATCGCCACCCATGCGACCCGCAACGCGCTGATGGAGCATGCCCTCGAGAACGGCTTCATCCCCATGGTGATGGACGGCATCGACAAAGTGATGAGCGGCCAGATAAGCCTAAACGAATTGATTGATACCATCGACTTGACCGAACGCCTCTAACGCCTCCTAGTTCCGAGAGAACATGCCGAGTTTTAACTATAAAGCGATTAACGATTCAGGGCGCATGATGCGCGGCGAGATCACCGCCGCGAATGAGATCGACCTTGAAGAGCGTTTGCGCGAAATCGGCCTCGACCTTGTGAACTACAAGGAGAAGGTCGGCAAGAAATCCTCTTCGCGCGGCAAGGTCAAAATCAACGATCTGATCGTGTTCTGCTTGCACTTCGAGCAGCTTGACCGCGCGGGCGTGCCCGTGCTCGACTCCATCGCGGATGTGCGCGACGCAGCTGAAAACCCGCGTATGCGCGACATCATGGCGGGGGTCTATGAATCGGTGAAGAACGGTCAGATGTTCTCGGAAGCCTTGGCGAAATATCCTAACGTGTTCGATGACGTGTTCGTGGGTCTCGTCTCCACAGGCGAGCAGACGGGTGACTTGTCCGAATCCTTCACCCACCTTGCCGACCACATGAAATGGTCGAGCGACATCCAGCGCAAAGTCAAAAAGGCTGTGCGTTATCCTATCGGCTTGCTCATCCTGCTGACCATCGTCATCGCGGTGTTGATGGTTTTCGTGGTGCCGAAGCTCATCGACTTCATCGTGTCCCAGGGTTTCGAGATTCCGCTGCATACCCGCGCGCTTATCGCCACATCGGCCTTCTTCGCGGATTACTGGTATGTCGTGCCCATCGTGCCGACCATCCTGTTCATCGTGATTCGCACGCTTTACCGCCATTCCGAAGCATTCGCCTATAAATTCGACGGGATGATGCTGAAGTTGCCCGTGGTCGGTCCGACCATGCGCAAAATCGACATGGCGCGCTTCACCCACTTCTTCGCCGTGATGTTCAAAAGCGGCGTGGATATTCTGCAGTCGCTGGATGCCGCCACCAAGGTGGTCAGCAACCGCGTGTTGAAAGAGACCATCCTGACCGTGCGCCGCTCTGTGGCGACGGGTAATACACTCACCGATTCGCTGCGTATCTCCAGCCAGTTCCCCTCGCTGGTGGTGCGCATGTTCAAAGTGGGTGAAGACAGCGGTAACATGAATGACGCACTTGAAAACATTAACTTCTTTTACAGCCGCGAAGTGAATGATTCCGTGGACAAAATGGTCGGAATGATTCAGCCTACCCTCACCATTGTGATGGGTATGCTCATCTTCTGGATTATCGCCGCGATCTTCGGGCCGCTCTATGAATCGTTTAGCAAGATGAACATCTGACCTATGGCCAAGGCTGGAAAATTCGTACTGACCGTTGGAGACGAGGGAGGAATCCTGACGTATTTCCAGGATATGAAGGTGATGCAACGCCTTTATGCCCCCACGGCCAATTACACCGATACGCGCGCGTTCCTCGAAGCGTTCGAGGCCGATAAGAAAGCGCCCATCTATATGCTGGTCGATATGATGGACCAGTCCTATGTGCAGCAATCGCTGCCGCCTGTCAGTTCGCTAAGCGTCAACAAACTCATCAAGCGTAAGATGGAGCGCGACTTCGCCGCAGAAGACCTGAAAGGCGCATTGCTCATCGGCCGTGAGAAATCCGGTCGCCGCGATTGGAAGTACCTCTTCGTGACCGTCAGTAATTCGCCCCAGCTGGAATCCTGGATCGATATGCTGGTGGAATTGCCGAACCATTTCGTGGGCGTCTTCCCGCTGCCGGTGGAAGCGGAGAATTTCATCCATCGCCTGCGCGAAGCGGTGACGGGACGCAAATTCAAGCCGGTGAAAAAGAAGGATGTCGTCGAGGAGAATATCCCGAAATGGCAGTTGCTCGTCGCACATAATAAGGTCGGCGGGTTCCGTCAGGTGGTGCTGAAGGAAGGCAAACTGGTCTTCGCGCGTCTGGCGCAGCCCATCGGCGATATGCAGCCGGACGTGGTCGCGGGCAGCATCGAGCAGGAAATCTCGGTCACCGTCGAATACCTCAAGCGTCTGGGATATAACGACGAACAGGGCATGGAAGCCTATATCATCACTTCCGATGCCATCAAGGATTCCATTTCGCCCGCGAATATCCACTTAAGCAATGTCTCGGTATTCTCGCCCCATCAGGCGGCCATCAAGCTGGGCTTCGAGAATGTGACCCAGCCGAACGACCAATTCGCCGATGGCGTCATGTCGGCTGTCTTCGCCGCGCAGAAGAAGCATCCGCTCCGCATGGAGACGAAGCAGAGCGAGCGGTTGAACAAAGTCTACAGCGCGCTGATGGCCGTGAAGGTCGGTGGAGCCATCGCCACACTGGCCGCATTGGGTGCGTTGGGTTATTACGGGGTGTCCATCCCGCTCACCAGCTCGAAAATCAGCGATGAAGAGTCCCGACTGCGCAACAGCCGCCTTCAGCTGGAGGAGCTGCAGGAGAAGGAAAAGGAGCTGCCAGCTGATTTGGAGACCATCACCGATCTGGTCTCCATGCACCATCTGCTCAACAAAAAACTCGCCAGCCCGCTTGATGCCTTGCAGAATTATGCGCGCACCACCAATGGCGCGAAAGTGCTTCTTTCCAAGTTCACTTGGTCGGTAGACAGCAAATTGACCGAAAAAGGCTCGAACAATAACTCCGGCGGCGATGAGCAGCAGGGGAACAAGGTCGTCGTGGGCCTCGACATCGAATTCTTCGAGACCCAACGCGGTACGGATGGTTTCAACGCCTTCCTCGACACCTATACCGAGTTGCTGAAAGCGGCGTTCCCTGGTTTCACCGTAGCTTTGGTGAACCATAAACCGGGTGTATCGGAAGAGCAGAGCCGGAACATCACCCTCGCCGTGGAAGACCGAGACCCCCTGAAGGATCAGGCTTCCATCGTCATGTCCTATCAGCTGACCGGCACGGATGCGATTGCTCCGGCGGATGGCAGCAGCACTCCTGAGCAGGAGTATGAGCCATGATGAAACTCAAATTATTGCAGCAGAAGCTGGTCAAGACCTCGGTCATCGTGGCGGGTGTCGTCGCTGCTTTGGGCGCGGGTGCTTACGGCATCTACATGTGGAGCGACAGCCTTCAGCAGGATTTCACGAAAATCGAGCGTGAAGCACGCTCGATGCAGAGTGATGTGTCCATGCGTGAGAACAAGGCATTCGAAGCCGAGAAATACATGGGGTTGTATCGTCAGATCGACCAGAGTGATGAATCCGCCAAGCGCAGCGAACTTGACCGCGATAAAGCGCAGAAGTGGATTTCGCAGGTCGCGGCGGAACTGCGCCTGACCAATCTGGACGGCACGTTCAATCCGGTGGTGAATGTCGAATCGGAAGAATTCAAGAGGAACACCCTCGTGGCGACGACCTCGAAGGTCACGCTGACCTTCGGTGCACTGAGCGATGAGCAACTCTACCGCTTCGTGCAGGCCATCGCCGAGGATTTCCCCGGATATGTGCGCATCACGAAAGTGACTTTCGAGCGCAGAGGGAAAATCGATGATTCCACGCTTATCAACGCCAGTAAAGGCACGTTCCCTGAGCTGGTCACAGGAGCGGTCGAATTCCAGTGGATCGCGGTGAAGAAAGCCCCTAGCGCGACGACCCCGCAGGATGGAGGCATGCAATGATGCACCCACGCTTCCGTTTCAGAACGCTTCTTTTGCTTGGTTCCGTGCTGATTCCGGTCACATTCGCTTCGCCCGTTTTGGCGCAGGTTACAGCGCCGGAGGGCGAGGAAGAACTGCTGAGTCTGCCGCCTGTGGATGATGCAGCGCAGCCCTCAGAAGCCGCCCCTGTCGTCGCACCTTTGGAGACACAAGCACCGATTCCTGCGCCGTCGCCAGAACCGATTCCGGAACCACCTGCCGCGGTGGAATCTGAAGAACCCGCCGCAGCGCTCGAGCCTTTGCCCGAACCTGTAGCGGCTCCCGAAGCTGCACCCGCAACGGAGATGGAGGCTGCACCTCCTGCACCTGCGATGCCGGATAACGCCGACAATGCCTTGCCAGAAGCGCCATTACCTGTTGCGGGCGGCACTGAGCCGGAAGGCGATGTGGTCGACGCTGCAGCCGATGGGGCACCG
>VGDC01000010.1 GCA_016869895.1 Alphaproteobacteria bacterium | reverse complement strand
GCGGCACAGGGCGACATTTTCGTCACCGCGACCGGCAACATCGACGTCATCACCCTCGACCACATGCGCAAAATGAAAGACCGCGCCATCGTGTGCAACATCGGTCACTTTGACAGCGAAATCCAGGTCTCTTCCTTGCGCAACTTCAAATGGACGGAAGTGAAGCCTCAGGTGGACGAAATCGAATTCCCCGATGGAAAGCGCATCATCCTGCTCGCCAAAGGTCGTTTGGTGAACCTCGGCTGCGCCACTGGCCACCCCAGCTTCGTCATGTCCGCTTCCTTCACCAATCAGGTGTTGGCGCAGATCGAGCTGTGGAACAACCACGCACAGTATGAGAACAAGGTGTACACCCTGCCGCGTCATCTCGATGAGAAAGTGGCTCGTCTGCACCTAGCGAAAGTCGGTGTGAAGCTGACCAAGCTGACGGAAGCGCAGTCCCGCTACCTCGGTATAGACAAGGCCGGCCCGTTCAAGCCCGATCACTATCGTTACTAAGCGATAGTTGTAGGTGAGGGCAGCAGCCTGAACGAGCCATCAGCCAGCGAAGCTGAGCCCCATGTGAGCGACAGAATGTCGCGCAGCGGGGGCAGAAACCAAGCATCAAAAAAGGCCTGCCGAGGGTGAAACGGCAGGCCTTTTTCGTATCCGCAAACCCGTCAGATTACTGACGTGGGGTGCGATTCACTTGCTCATCACGTGGGGAGCGCTCACGCTGAGGCTCGCTACGGTGCTGCTCACGCTCGCGGGACTGGCCGGATTCGGGTTTCTTCATGCGATCCTGTTCAAGGTTACGACCATCTTTCGGGGTGTTGTGGTTCTGTGCCATGATTGGGGTACTTTCTTTTTTGTTGTAGAGGTTAAGCATCCTCCCCCGCCAATCGGATGGTGTGTCTTCCGCCACGCTATAAAGTGATGCGAAACATCTGATCGGTGGGGAAGAACACAAGACCAACCCTACGCCGTTTAACGTAAGGGCACTGCTAAAAATGGGGGCTGATTACATCAAGGTGATATAAACGTTAAAACCCTTGGTCGGGGGCTATAAATCGGTTAATCTCTGGCGATATATGGGAAATATGCCTTCATATGACTGAAATCGCACTTATTTTACTGGCCGCTTTGCTTGCCTTCATCGGCGGGGTGATGCTGGTGCGCGCGTTGTTGCGCGGTCTGGTGGCGGATGGCAAGTTGCCGAAGTGGCTGCCAGCCAAAGCGGCGGATTTCCTGTTCGGCGAGGTCACCCAACACATGGCTGATGGCCGCCGCCTGAAGCCGGAGAACGACCGTCTCCGCAAAGAGATACGCCACTTTTCGACCCTGCTGAACCTCGCGCCGTTCCCTTTATGGCGACGGGATGCGAATGATCAGGTGGTCTATTGCAACCTCGCCTATAATGCTCTGCTCGAAGAAGTCCCGGAGCGCATCCTTGAGGAATTCGGCTTGGAATTGGGGCAGAACAGCCAGAAGCTTGCCGCCCGCGCGCGCGCGGAAGGGCAGATGGTCACCGATGAGCTGCACATTGTGGTCGAGGGTGAACGCAAACTCTTCCAGCTCTGCGAAATTCCCGACCCCGACCACAAAGGCACGGTGGGTTTCGCCATCGATGTCAGCGGCGAGGAGCGGGTGGAGGAAGAGTTGCGCCGCCACATCGCCGCCCATGCGACGCTCATGGAAGCGTCCAATATGGCTACCGCTATTTACGATGCGGATAAAAAACTGAAGTTCTTCAATAATGCTTATGTCTCCTTGTGGAAGTTCGACCGACAGTGGCTGAACGCCAAGCCGGATTTCTTCGAAGTGCTGGAATATCTCCGTGAAAAGCGCCGCCTGCCGGAAATCATCAATTTCCCGCTGTTCAAGCAACAGCGCGCCAAGCTTTTTACCGACCTGATGGATCAGCATGAAGAGATTCTGCACCTGCCCGATGGCAAAATCGTGCGCATGGTCATTTTGCCTTATGCGCTGGGCGGGCTTATCTTCTTCTATGAGGATGTGACGGACAGGCTCGCGCTGGAACGTTCCTATAACACCCTCATCGCCGTGCAGCGCGAAACCCTCAACAATCTGCACGAGGGCGTGGCGGTGTATGGCGAGGATGGGCGCATGAAGCTCTCCAATCCCACCTATCAGAAGATGTGGGGCTTGAGCGCGGATTTCCTCGCCAGTGAACCGCATCTCAGCGAAATTCTTGAAGCCTGCCGCAGTTATTATGGCTATATCAGCGATTGGGAGGAGTTCAAGGAGCGCACCATCGCCGCGGTCATCCACGCCCGCCGGATGTATTACCAGCGCGAGGAACGCTCCGACGGTACGGTGGTCGATTATAACACCGTTCCCCTGCCGGATGGCGCAACGCTCATCACCTTCAGCGATGTCACCGACACTACACTCGTCGAGCGCAGCCTCATCGAAAAGAACGAAGCCCTGCGCGAGGCCGACCGCCTGAAGACTGAGTTCCTGCTGAGTGTATCCTACGAACTGCGTTCTCCGCTCACCTCCATCACCGGATTCTCGGAGATATTGAAAGAGCGGTATTTCGGCGAGTTGAACGAGAAGCAATCCGAATACCTGAACGCCATCCATGATTCCGCGCGCCAGCTGGGGCAGCTCATCAACAACATCCTCGATTTGGCGAGTATCGAAGCGGGGTATATGCGCCTCGACGTTAACGAATTCGCAATCCGCGACCTTCTGGAGAGTGTAGAGAAAGAAGTGCATGGCCGTGCCGCCGCAGGGGGGCAGACCTTCACGCTTCAGGTGCAGGACGATTTGGGGCAGATGCAGGGCGATGAGAACCGCCTGCGCCAGATTCTGTTGAATCTCGTCAGCAACGCGCTGAAATTCACGCCGCAGGGCGGCAGCATCACCGTCGGCGCAAGCCGTCAGATTGGCGGTGATGCAGTGCGTCTCTGGGTGAGTGATGACGGCCCCGGCATCCCGCTGAACGAGCAGGCCTCCATCTTCGAGCGGTTCCGCGCGGGCGCGCTGCGTAATCAGCGGGCAGGGGCGGGGCTTGGCCTTGCTATGGTGAAGAATTTCGTGGAGCTACATCATGGGCGTATCGAGCTGGATTCTGATGTGGGCAAGGGCACGACCGTCACCTGCATCCTGCCGCGCGTGCAGCAGGCGAAAGGCACTCTGACCGCTAGCGGTTCGCCACTGGCTTTGACGGAGAACGGTCAGCGCCGCCGCCGTAACGAGACCATCCAATAAGTTTACAGGCGCTTCTGTTTGTCGTCGAGCGCCAGTCGCTCCACCACCTTGCCGCCGATGAGATGCGTCTGTAGAATCTCTTCCGCATCTTTCTTGTTCTTGACGTGATACCACGTCCCCTGCGGATAGATGACCAGCACAGGGCCAAGCTCGCAGCGATCCAAACAGCCGGACATGTTTACACGGGTCTTAGGCAGTTTAAGCTCCTTCACCCGATCCTTCAGATAGGCGCGGATTTCCTCGCCGCCCTTGGAGCGGCAGCAGCCGCGCGGTGCATCCTTCTTGCGTTCATTGGTGCAGCAGAAGATATGCTGTTCGTAATATCCCATTGTTCATCCTCCCCATGGCCCACGGCGGCGCAGCGCGCCCCACGGGCCTTTTTGCTGGTGTTGCACTTGAGGCGGCAATTCCGCTTCTGGTGCAGAAAGCGGCAAATCCTGCGCTCCAGCATAGCGCACCAGCGCATCAATGCGCGATTCGATGGGCGGGTGGGTGCTGAACAAGCCAGCGAAAGCCGGCGGGTTCTCGATGAACATCTGCTGTATTTCCGCAGGTGCACCTTCAATCTTTGAATTACCGGAGATGCGCCGCAGCGCGGAAACCATCGCATCGGGGTTGCGTGTGAGTTCCACTGCGCCCGCATCGGCGAGATATTCCCTGCGGCGCGAAATGGCCATGCGGATGACCAGCGAGAACAGATACCCCACGGCGAGCACGATGACTGCGACCAGCATCACGCCCCCAGCATTGCGCCCTCTGCTGCGCCCCGCGCCATGCACCATGCCACGGAAGGCCATTTCCGCGAAGAAGCTTATCATCCCTGCGAATATCACGCCGATGACCAGCAGCCGCACGTCGCGGTTCATGATATGCGTCAACTCATGCCCCAGCACCGCTTCGATTTCCTCGCGGTTCAGGCTGCGCATGAGTCCTGTCGTGACGGTGATGGCATAGCTCTTCTCGCTCAATCCGCTGGCATAGGCGTTGAGTGCGGGATTATCGATGATGTAAAGCTGCGGCATCGTCAACCCGCGCGAGATGCACAGGTTCTCCAGTGAGTTATACAAATCGGGATATTCCGCGCGGGTGGCGGGTCGCGCTCCCGTGGAGCGGTTGATCATTGATTGGTGGAACATCCACGCGATGAGGAACCATGCCGTGGCGAGGCCGACCGCCCAATGCCAGTAAAGCCGCACCCCGTTCAGGCCGGAATTCATCCGTGAAATTTGCGTTCCGTCATAGGGTTGTCCCGTCACTCCGCCCAAGAAGGCGAAAAAGGCGAAGAGCATCAGGATGAGCAGCAACGGATAGCCCACCAGTAGCATGACGGACTTGGCGTTGTTGTTCCAGATATGGGTCTGCAGCCCGACTGCGCTGGCCATGCTTATGAGACCTTAGTTGAAGGAGACCTTCACGCCCTGTTCCAGCTGCGCGCGCTGTTCGGTGCCCACATCGAAGAACGTCTCTTCATTGAATTTGAAGAAGCGCGCGATGATGACCGAAGGAAACTGCTGCACGGAGGTGTTGTATTCGTTGGTGGCGTTGTTGAAGAAGCGGCGCGACGCGGCGATTTTGTTCTCGATATCGGCCAATTCACGCTGCAAATCGAGGAAGTTGGTGTTGGCTTTCAGGTCGGGGTAGTTCTCGGCCACTGCCATCAGGTTGGTCAGTGCCATGCCCAGTGCGTTCTCGGCAGCGATGCGCTCTTGCGGGTTGGAGGCTTTGGATGCCGCCGCGCGCGCTTCCGTCACCGCCGTGAAGATGCTGCTTTCGTGGGTGGCGTAGCCTTTCACCGTCTCGACCAGATTCGGCACGAGGTCTGCGCGCTGTTTCAGCTGCACATCGATGTCGGCGAAGGCGTTGGTGCGACGCAAGCGCAGCGCGACCAAGCGGTTATAGAGGATGATGCCGTAGAAGACGACGAGGCCGACGACGATAAGGGTGATGACGGTTCCGCTCATATTCTATTCCTTTATCAGGGGATTATTCTTATCTCAGGAAGTAATAGTTTATCGTGTATTGCACGAAGGCAAGGGCGATGAGCAACACGATGGGCGCGACATCAAGGCTGCCCAGCGGCGGCACGTGTTTACGGATTTTGGCGAGGATGGGCTCGAACAAACGGCTCAGCGCATCATTGATGCGATACACCAGCGGCTGATGGCGGTTGACGATGCCGAACTGGATGAGCCAGCTGATGATGATCCAGATGATGAGTGCCCAGCGGAAAACATCAAGAATCAGGTTGATGAGCATCAGGATGGGGTGCATCGGTTTTCCTTCGGAGCGGTTAGGGCTGTCGGATGAGTCTTGATTTCATCGCGTTACCATGAATATACTCACTCCCGACACATCAGCAACCGATTTCGTTATTGGAAAATCCCATGAGACTTCCCCTTCTGGCTTCCCTGCTCCTCTCCTGCGCTTTGCCTGCTGCCGCTTTTGCTCAAGCCGCCGCGCCCATCGTGCTCACGCCGCAGGCTTCCGTGGAAGAACAGATTCTGCCGCAGGATGAAGCCACTCCAGCCCCGCATCTTAGCACTACCGAAACGGTCGTCGAGCAACATGCCGATGGCAGCACCGTGGAAACCACCACCACCATCGAGCACACGCGCCTGTCCGAAGATGGCGGCACGGCCATCACTCCGGTGGATGGTGTGCAGTCGAACACCGATTTCATCGCCTTCGCCAGCGAGCATTGCCGCGCGTTCATCGGCGATGGCACGGCGAACCTCGGCTTTGCGCTCAGCAAGCGTGCAGCGGCGAAATTCTCCTTCGAGGAACGCGCTGAGTTCAACCAGCAATTCGCGCAGAAACTCATCCAGCAGTATAAAATTGATGCCAGCAAGCCATGCGTGCTGAACACCGTCAGCATGAAACCTGTGCGCCGCGTCGACCACTCGCCCAAGACCAATCCTGAGCGCGGCGTGCTGCCGAAAGCGAAGCAGGAAATCGCGGTGGTGAACGGCCAGTTGCCGACCACTACGCCTGATGTCTTCGTTTCTGTGGCGTATCGTCTGGAGCGCGTCGGTGCCAGCCCGTGGACGCTGACCAACATCACCTTCAACGGCCAGCCATTGGTGGACCGCTACCGCGCAGAATATGACGTATTGGCAGCCAAGGGCGGCCCTCGCGCGGTGCTGAATAACCTCTAAGAATCGTATCCAACAAAAAAGGCGGGAAGTGGATGCTTCCCGCCTTTTTGCTGTTCTGGGTCAGCTTATTTCTTCTTCCAGCTTCCACCCGCATCCATATAGTACTGGCCGGGTTTCAGGCGTTCATTCTTCAGCTTCTCGGCGGAAAGCTTCTCGATGATGGAGACGCTCTGGCCGTTCTGCGCAGCGAGTTTCTGGTATTCCGCCTTGCGCTGACGGTTGGTGGAATCCACCAGTGTGACCACCTCCTTGGAAGGCGAGGAAGAGACCGCGCCGATATAACCATCAGGCCGTTCACCGACCTGGCCGCTGGCGCGCGCTTCATCAAGACTGATGGCGAATGCGGGTGCGGCAAGCAGCGAGAGTGCCATGGCGATAATTGCAACTATATGTTTCATCAGGAGAAATCCTCTCGTAAGTGTTTTGCGCGGGTTAGAAGATGGACTCGTTTTTTTCGAAGGTGTTTTCGAGGTCTTTGTCCACTTTCATGCGTATCTCATGGGAGATGTTGATGTTCATATTGATGGTGATGGGCTTGTCCGGCGTTTCCACTTTCACCGTGGGGGAGCAGGCGGCGGAAAGCAGCACTGCAGCCAAAGCGCAGGATAGGCCAAAGCGTTTTTGGGAAGGTGTCATGGGTTGAACTGCTCCTCAAGTCGTTCGGGTAGGGAATAGATGTCGAGGCTGCTCTGCACGGCCTCAAGGATGTTCCCCGTCAGGTTTATATTCAATTCGATTATCTGGCCGTTGTAAAGGTCTGGATTACGCCCGCGAAGATGCAGGATGACTTCCAGAATGCGCTCGTCTTTGTTGTCGATGTCGAAGCTCAACTCATCGTAATGGAAATTGGAGATGGCCGACAGCAGCAGGTCGGTCTGGAAGCTCTGGCCTTGCTGAATAGGTGCTTCCCCTTCCGGCGGGATATAGCTGATGACCCCGCCGCCGGGGGTCTCCAGCTTGCCTTTGCGGATGAGGGGCGCGCCATTCACAAAGGTGATGGGCAGTTTACCGTTCAGTTTTCCGGTGGCGGAGAACCCGCTTTTCAGCGCGGATGAAAGCAGTTCCTGCACCGACAGGTCTTTGACGCTCAAGGTCAGACCGGAGATCGACAGGTCGTCAATTTTTCCCTTCGCTGCGCTGGTGGTGAGTTTCCCGCCCGCCCAATTCCAAGAGGTAGGCGCGAAGGCGAGGTTGCCTTTCTCATCCAGCGAGAATTTCAGGCTACCACCCGTGAGCGGCAGTCCGAGGTTGATGGCTTCCACGGCGATGGTCTGTGTGCCTTTCGTGGCCAGCGGGAAGAGCGATGAGAACGCGATTTTCCCGTCGATACCCTTGATGGACGTGCCATTAGCAGTGAGGCTCACATTCCCGAAGCTGAACGCCCCTTCGCTGACGGGGCTTTCCGCGCCCGCATCCTTCCGCACCGCGCCGTGGACGGTGAAACTACCCGATGCATCCTTCACCTTACCGCGCAGGAAAGGGAACAGCTGGTCAGGCTGGAGGATGCCGCTTTCAAAGAAAACGGATGGCTGGTCGATTTCCATGTTCCAGCTTTCGGCGTTCATATCGGCCTTTCCCGTCAGGTTCAGCTTCCAGCGATCCAGCAGATCACTGATGACAATCATACCGTCCAGCGTGCTCAAATCCCTCGCGGCGTTGATTTCACCCAGCGCATGCATAGGCGTGAAATAGGCTTTGCCTTCGGTTTTATGCGAAATTCGGCTGATACCGAAGATGAACGGCATGGAAGTGTCCTGCCGTTCCAGTGTCATGTCGGTGATTTCGATGGTGCTTCCGTCGCTCAAAGGGATATGCGCGCCGATGACTTCGAATTGCCCGCTGTAATCCCAGTTGAGCGTGCCGTTGAAGACCGCCTGATACGGTTCGCCCTCCAGCGGATGATAGGTCAACAATGCATCGCGCAGGATGAGCCGCTCGAAGGGCAGGGCAGGGGCTTTGAACCCGACGACGTTATCCTCCGCCGTCAGGAACTGGTCGATGAACGGTGTGATAGGCTCAAGCTGCACCGTCCCGTCTTGTTGCTGGCGGAAGGTGATGTCCATCCCCCTTGCGGCGACACTTCCAATGCGCTTGGTCCAGAAAAGCGAAGGGGTATATTCCACCGTCAGTTCCGGTAGCAGGAAATCCTCCGAATCACCCAAGGATACCCCTTTCAGTTGTAATCCTTTCAGGCCGAAACCTGCCAATTCATAGTGCAGGGGGATGTTATGCGCCGTCAACCACGCCCTTGCCTGTCGATCCGCCAGCCTGTCCAGTGGTGCGAAAACCGCGAATAAAACCACAGCCAAAAGAAGGGAAATCAAAACGATTCCCATCCACTTCAATGACTTGCGGATTCTGGCTCTGGCAGGCACGGTGTAAAGGCTCCATCAAGGCGCGGTTTGTCACGATATTGTCATCATTCGCAGTGCAAAAACAATAGGCACAATAGCATGGATACGCTATATTGAAAGTACTGGGTGATGCGGTTTCACGCGCATGAAGTGTCGTTTAATGCTTCATAATGAAACAGTTGTTGTCGCTCTGGCGTGTATAGAATTGCATAACGCGTAGCATAACGAATTAATGTGGGCATGACCGGATGCAGGTGAAGCAAGTCACATGGGAGGCAGGTTCTGCGGTTCAGCAGGCGGAGATTCGTAAGCTCGAATCCGGCTCCTATGAAGCACTGCTCTATGCACCGGAAGATTCCCAGCGTGGCGATCTGTCCTCCGTCCCCCTTCATCTGACCCAAAAAGGCTTCTCCGCTGTCGCCGACACCATCGACGGCGTTAACGTGCTGCGCGTGTCCGGCATCAAGAAGGAAGAAGACATCCTCGGCGCATTGACCGAATCCGGCTTCATCAAAGGCACGGGCAAGGAAGAACTGGTTGGCGAGAAAGATAACGTCAGCTTCGTCGAGAAAATCCGCAAGTCCACTGTGCGCTTGAACGGCATGTTCGGCATCGTCGGCCATGCAGGCATGGCCGTGGCCGGTGCGCTCGAAGGCGATATGCGCCGTGTCGGCACTGCCGCGTTCTATACTATGTCCACCAGCACTTCCGCCCTTTACGGCGCGGGCAAGCCGGGCGCGGAATTCGACAAAGTCATCGACGGCATGCGCGGCTATCTCAGCCAGCAGGGCGTCGAAATCCCCAAAGACGAAAAGCTGACCGCCGCTGAACTGGCGAAGAAGGGCGGCGTCATCGAGAAACTCCATGAATTCGTGCAGCAGCATCCCATCGAGGTGGGTAACACCATTGGTCTGATGGGTAACCTGATGTTCATGTATTCGGGCATCAATGAAAGCCGCAAGAGCAACGACGGCACGAATGTGGGCATCGCTCGCACGGCAAGCGGCCTTGCCTCCGTCATCGGCGCGTTGTCGGTCATCCTCATCCAAGAGAAACAGCGCGGCGCGAAGAAGAGCGAATGGCCGGGGCTGGAGAATGTGGACGGTATCGCCGCGCCTCAGAAATCCCCTGAGCAGTTGGCGGAAGCCGATTCCTCCCGTTCACTGCCGCGCAAATTCGCGGATTTCGTGCAAGAAAAACCCATGCGTTTCGCTGGTTTGCTGAACATCGCGGGCAACGTCGCCATGTTCAAAGATGTGTCGCAGATTAAAGCGAAGCATAAGAACGTGTTGGGTGAGTTGGAACAGCGCATGGCTGCAGCCGATGCTTCCGGTGTCGCCCATGGCCTGGAAAAGGACTATGCGAAAGCCAAGCGCGCCAGCATGAGCGGTCATTTCTCCATGGCCACCGCCTGCGCATATCTCGTGGCGACCACCTTCGGCACGCTGTCCTCCAAAGCCAAACCTGCGGATTACACCGAGCAGGAGACCGTCAGCAAGCTGACCGCCATGTCCGCCGAGATGCTGGCGCATCAGCCTGCCGAAGTGCGCGACCTCGCCATCGATAAAATGGCCACCTACCTCGCCAAAGAAGAGAAGGTGACCCAGAGCCGCGAAGAGCTGATTACGCTCATCAACGAAAAGGTCGAAACGCTGGGCAAAAGCCCGTGGCTGGCGAAAGTATCCACCGAACGCGCCGCCGCCGCTCAGGCCGCTGGACAGCAGACCGGCGCGCATATCTAATCGTCGCCCCCTGAATCCTCGCCCAAAACATCGCAATGCACAATTAAAGGGTTGAGTTCTGCGCTCAAACGCCGTAAGACTATCTGCGCCCCAAAGGTGTCCATTCCACATATAAGAAGAATAGCTGCATTTCCTGAAGACCCGTCATCATGACCGCAAGCAGCACATCCTGGGAGGAAAAATGAGTCGTCTAACACGCTGTATCGTGACCCTTTCCGTGTTGCTGGCATTGCCCTTCGCCGCTGCCGCGCAGGAAACCCGTGGTCTCAAGGTCGCTTGCGGCTCCATCGGCATCGAATTGCAGTTGTGTGAAGAAGGCGTGCGCGAGTGGTCGGAGAAGACCGGCTATCCCGCCAGCATCGTTTCCATGCCCGGCAACACCAGCGAACGCCTCGCGCTGTATCAGCAGTTCCTCTCCGCCAAAGAAGCCACCATCGACGTGTTCCAGATCGATGTCGTCTGGCCGGGCGTGTTGCAGGACCACCTGCTCGACCTATCACCCTATGTGCCCAAGGAAGAGGTTGAACGCCATTTCCCCAGCGTCATCTCCAACAACACCATCGATGGCCGCTTGCTCGCCATGCCGCTCTATACCGATGTCGGCATCCTCTATTACCGCAAGGATCTGCTGGAGAAGTATAAACGCCCCGTTCCCACCACGTGGGAAGAGTTGACCGAGACCGCCAAAGTCGTCATCGAAGGTGAACGCACTGCTGGCACGCCCGATATGTGGGGGTATGTGTTCCAAGGCCGCGCCTATGAAGGCCTCACCTGCAATGCCCTTGAGTGGGTGAACAGCAGCGGCGGCGGCAGCATCGTCAGCGAAGACGGCAAAGTCACCATCGTGAATCAAGAAGCATTGGAAGCCATCCAGCTTGCGGCTTCGTGGATCGGCGAGATTTCCCCCAAAGGCGTCTTGAACTACGGTGAAGAGGAAGCGCGCGGCGTGTTCCAATCCGGTAAATCGGTGTTCATGCGCAACTGGCCTTATGCTTGGGCGCTCATCCAGACGAACGGCAGCCCCACGAAGGATAAAGTCGGTGTGACTACCCTTCCCAGCGCGAAAGCGGGTGAAAAAGGTTCGGGCACGCTCGGTGGCTGGCAGATGTCCGTCTCCAAATATTCCACCCAGCCCGAAAAAGCCGCCGAACTGGTGCGCTGGCTGACCGGCCCCGAAGTGCAGAAGAAATACGCCCTCCGCGCGACCTATAACCCTACCATCATGGCGCTGTACAAGGACAAGGAAGTGCTGGCCGCGCTGCCCGCTTCGCAGGTGCTCTACGATGCGCTGATGGTCGCCGTGCCGCGCCCTTCCAAAGTCACTGGCCGTCGCTATAACCAAGTCTCCTACAGCTTCCTGAACGCCGTGCATGCCGTGCTTTCCGGCGAGATGGAAGCGCAGGACAGCCTCACCGCGCTGGACAAACGCCTTGAGCGCATCGGAAAGGATGGCACATGGAAGTGAAGACCGTCGCAGTGGATGAAATTCCCGAAGAGCATGAATCCTTCCTGACCCGCCAGCGCGTGCGCTCTGCGTGGTTGTTCCTCACGCCGATGATCATCGTGCTTTTGCTGGTCGCCGGATGGCCGCTCATCCGCACGATTTATTTCTCGATGACCGATGCCAGCCTGTCCGACATCGAAGCGCATCAGTTCATCTGGTTCACCAATTTCAAATACCTCCTGACCGACCCTGACTGGTGGGTGGCGGTGAAGAACACGCTGGTGTTCACGCTGCTTTCCGTGTCGCTTGAGGTCACGCTCGGCCTCGTCATCGCGCTGGCGTTGAACGCGCACATGCCCGGTCGCGGCTTGCTTCGCGCGTCGGTGATGATTCCTTGGGCGATTCCCACCATCGTCTCCGCGCAGATGTGGAACTGGATGTTCAACGATTTCTACGGGGTCATCAACGTGATGCTGATGGGCGCAGGCTTCATCGACCAGCCCATCGCGTGGACGGCGGATCCTGATTTCTCCCTGTGGGCGGTGGTCATCGCCGATGTGTGGAAAACGACTCCTTTCATGGCATTGCTCATCCTCGCTGCTTTGCAGGTGCTGCCCAGCGAGTGCTATGAAGCCGCGAAGGTGGACGGTATCCATCCGCTCCGCGTGTTCTTCAAAGTCACTCTGCCGCTCATCAAGCCCGCGCTGCTCGTGGCGGTCATCTTCCGTTGCTTGGATGCATTGCGCATCTTCGATTTGATTTATGTTCTGGCGAGCGGCAGCCGCAGCACCATGTCCATGTCCATCTATGCCCGCCAGCAGCTGGTGGATTTTCAGGACGTCGGCTATGGCTCGGCGGCTTCCACCCTGCTGTTCCTCATCATCGCATTTGCCACGGTATTGCTCTTGACCATCGGCAAAGTTAAACTCGACGGGGAGAAGAAGGCATGACCGACACGACCGTGCAAACCGAACCCGTAATCATCGATCGCGGCGGCCGCTTCCGCATGAAGAAACGCATTAACCAAGGCCTGTTCTGGCTCTTGATGCTTGTCATCGTGCTTTATTCCGTCTTTCCCTTCTACTGGGCGATTGTCTCATCCTTGAAGCCCAGCTCCGACCTCTTCAGTGTCGAATTCTGGCCGAAGAACCTGACATTCGACAATTACAAAGGCGTATTCAGCGAGCAGCCCTTTGGTCGCAACATCATGAATTCCGTCATCACCTCCGTGTCCACGGTGTCACTTTGCCTGTTCCTCTCGGTCACCGCGGCCTATGCGCTGGGGCGCGTGCAGTTCAAGGGCAGGGGCATGCTGTTGCTCATCATCCTCAGCGTCTCCATGTTCCCGCAGGTGGCCGTGCTTTCCGGCATGTTCGAGCTGATAAGTATGCTGGGGGTGTATAACAACCTCATCGGCTTGGTCATGTCCTACATGCTCTTCACCCTGCCGTTCACCGTGTGGATTCTCACCACCTTCATGCGTGAGCTGCCAAAGGAACTGGAAGAAGCGGCGATTGTCGACGGCGCAAGCCCATGGGTCATCATCACCAAGGTCTTTCTGCCGCTCCTCGGCCCCGTGTTCATCACCACGGGTCTGCTCGCCTTCATCGCCGCGTGGAACGAGTTCCTCTTCGCGTTGACCTTCACGCTGACTAACGAAATGCGCACTGTTCCCGTCGCTATTTCGCTGATGTCGGGCAACAGCCAGCATGAATTGCCTTGGGGCAGCCTCATGGCGGCTTCGGTCATCGTGACCATCCCGCTCATCTTCCTCGTGCTGATTTTCCAAAAACGCATCGTCTCCGGTTTGACTGCGGGCGCGGTCAAAGGTTGATAACCCTCTTTTTGAAGTGATACGCCATGTCCAAGGCCGTGAAGAAAGACGTCAAAAAAAACAGTGAATGGTGGCGTGGCGGTATCATCTATCAGATATATCCGCGCAGTTTTTACGACAGCAACAACGACGGCATCGGCGACCTGAACGGCATCACCCAGAAACTGCCGTATATCAAAAGCCTCGGCGTGGACGCCATCTGGATTTCGCCTTTCTTTAAGTCCCCCATGAAGGACTTCGGCTATGACGTATCCGATTACCGCGACATCGACCCCATCTTCGGCACGCTGGAAGACTTCGATAATCTCGTCAAAGAGGCTGCCAAGCTCAAGCTTCAGGTGATGATCGACCTCGTCATCAGCCACACCTCCAGTGAACATCCG
Source organism: Alphaproteobacteria bacterium (assembly GCA_016869895.1). Taxonomy (GTDB): domain Bacteria; phylum Pseudomonadota; class Alphaproteobacteria; order Rickettsiales; family VGDC01; genus VGDC01. The sequence goes on along the minus strand of VGDC01000010.1, from coordinate 592 downwards.
TGGTTCATCGAAAGTGCCTCCAGCCGCGTGAATGCCAAAGCCGACTGGTTCGTCTGGGCGGACCCTAAGCCCGATGGCACGCCACCGAACAACTGGCTGTCCATCTTCGGTGGCTCGGCATGGGAGTGGAATGCTACCCGCCGCCAGTATTACCTCCATAATTTCCTCCGCAGCCAGCCGGATTTGAACTTCCATAATAAGGAAGTGCGCCAGCAGATGCTCGATGTGGCGCGCTTCTGGCTGGAGCGCGGCGTGCATGGCTTCCGCCTCGATACGGTTAATTTCTACTTCCACGATGCGAAGCTCCGCTCCAATCCGCCTGTGAAAGAGAAGAAACACGTCTTCGACGCGCCGGATTCCAATCCTTACGTCATGCAGGAGCATATCTACGATAAATCCCGCCCCGAAAACCTGATCTTCCTTGAAGACCTCCGCAAGCTGATGGATGAATACCCCCACACCGCCACCGTCGGTGAAATCGGTGATGAAGGCAACGTCAAGCTCATGGCGGATTACACCAAAAAGGGCAAACGCCTGCACATGGCGTACAGCTTCGCTTTCCTCAGCAGCCTGTTCAGCCCGGAGCATATCC
>VGDC01000009.1 GCA_016869895.1 Alphaproteobacteria bacterium | reverse complement strand
CCGCGAATTCCTCTTCGCTGCTCAAGGGACGGTCGATGCCGGGGGAACTGATTTCCAGACGATACGCGCCAGAGATAGGCTCTTCCACATCAAGGATGGCAGAGAGATGGCGGCTGATCTGCGCGCAGTCCTCCACGCTCATATCCCGTTCCTTGTCCTGCGGCTCGGCCATGATCTGCAGCACTTCTTCGCCGTGCTGGGAGCTGAGCTTGATGCGCACCAGCGAATAGCCAAGGCTTTCGATGGGCGCACGCACCAAGGCATCGATCTTCTGTATCTGAACGCTCTGCTTCATTATCCTAAAACCTCATTATCCAAGGCATTTGCGCCATATCAAGCGCATACGTTAAGGCGGGGTAGGTTTTCACCTACCCTCCGTCTAAGCCTGAGCCTGTTGGAGATGGCTTTATATATAATGAAGAAATAAAAGGTTTTCAATCCTTTTTTTGATGTGTTATGGATATTCACGGTCAGCGGGCATGATGTCCCAACCTGTTATATGCAATCAATACTTTAAGGAAATACACAATGAGCTTTCGTACGTTACTGTTTATCGGCATCGCTGCACTGGTCGTGATCGTTGCAATCAGCCTGAACCGCGGCAACCAGCCTGAAGTCGTCGTAGAAGAAGGCACTGTGATCGAAACCAGCACCGACGGCGCTGTCGTCGAAGAGACCACCGTCACCCCGACCACCGATGGCGCAGTTGTTGAAGAAACCACCGTCACCCCGACCGAAGACGGCGCGGTTGTTGAAGAGACCACTGTTGCCCCGACCGAAGATGGCGCAGTCGTTGAAGAGACCGTGACGGAAGAAACCGCTCCTGCTGCTGAGGAAGCACCTGCTGCTGACGAAGCCGCTACCACTGAAGAAGCACCTGCCGCTGAAGAAGCTGCACCTGCTGCTCAGTAATCCGAGCGACGTGAATCAAAAAAAACCGGTTCCTTCGGGAGCCGGTTTTTTTTCGTCTTATTTCTTCGAGGTCTTCTTCTTGAGCAGGTAATAGACCGGCTCACGCCCTTGCGCGCGGGTCTTCTGCTCATAGCGGGTAGACACCCAATCAGAAGGCGCGGTCTTCCAATCCACATCGCGCTCGGCTTGCCATTCGAAGCCCTGATGCTGCACCACCTGCGCCAGCATCCAGATGGCATAATCCACATGGTCGGTGGCAAGGCGCAATTCGCCGCCGGGCTTCAGGATACGCTCCACAAGGTCGAGCGTCTGCTGCGAGACGATGCGGCGCTTCTGATGGCGGATTTTCGGCCAAGGATCGGGGAAAAGAATGAAGACACGCTCGATGGATGCATCCGGCAGCGCTTCGAGAAGTAACCGTGCATCTTCAGGCAGAATGCGCACATTCTCCAAGCCACGGTCATTCACATCGTCCAGAAGCTTCGCCACGCCATCGATGAACGGTTCACAGCCGATGCACAAAACATCGGGGTGACGCGCCGCCTGTTCCGCCAGATGCTCTCCGCCGCCGAAACCGATTTCCAGCCAGATGCGTGGATGCGCCTTGGCGATTTCATCCGGCGTGTTCTGGATGAAACCTTCATCGGGTTGCAAACGCACGGCAATACGCGGCAGCAGCGTCTCCATCAGGTCGGCTTTGCCGGGGGTGAGCTTGCGCGCGCGGCGGCGTCCATATGAAACGAGCCACGGGCGTTCAGCGATGGGCGGAAAATGCACTTAGTTTATCCTGCGACGAGTTCTTTGACTTTGAAATGCGCCTGCAACGCGTCCACCAGATCAAGCTTCTCCCAGCTGAACGTGCCGTCTTCACCGGGGATGCGGCCGAAGTGGCCATAGGCCGCGGAAGGCAGATAAATGGGGCGGTTCAACTGCAAGTGCTTGCGGATACCGCGCGGGGTCAGGTCAACCAACTGCTGCAACACCTGTTCCAGCTCCGCTGCGTCCACTCTGCCCGTGTCGTAGGTGTTCACATAGAAGGAGATGGGCTTCGATACGCCGATGGCATAGGAAAGCTGGATGGTGCAGCGGTCTGCAAGACCCGCGGCGACCACGTTCTTCGCCAGATAACGCGCGACATAAGCAGCGGAACGGTCGACCTTCGTGGGGTCTTTACCGGAGAATGCGCCACCGCCATGGGGAGATGCGCCGCCGTAAGTGTCCACGATGATTTTGCGGCCAGTGAGGCCAGTGTCACCGTCAGGGCCACCCACGACGAACGAGCCGGTCGGGTTGACATAGAATTCCTCTTCAGAGCACATCCAGCTGGGGTCTGGCAAAGCCGCCAGAACATACGGGCGAACGATTTCGCGGATCTGCGCCTGCGACACGCCGGGTTTATGCTGGGTGGAAACGACGATGGAGGTTGCTTTGATGGGGTGGCCAGCTTCGGCGTACAGCAAGCTGACTTGGCTTTTCGCATCCGGCTCAAGCAATGGCTCTTTCCCGCTGTGACGGGCTTTGGCAAGATTGCGGAGGATCGCGTTGGAGATGCTGACGGTCGCAGGCATCAATTCCTGCGTTTCGTTGGTGGCGTAGCCGAACATGATGCCCTGATCGCCCGCTCCTTCGTCCTTATCGGCGCCGGAATCGACGCCCTGCGCGATTTCGCTGGACTGACGGTGGATGTAATTGCGGATTTCAACGGTCTTCCAGTGGAAGCCTTCCTGCTCGTAACCGACCTTTTTCAGGTGCGCGCGGATGGCAGCATCGATTTCCTCATGGGAGAATTCCGCGTCGCGGGTCTCGCCGGCTACGACGACCAGATTGGTGGTCGCCAGCGTTTCGATAGCTACGCGCGCTTCAGGATTCTTGCGCAGGTGCATGTCGAGCAGCAGGTCGGAAATCTGGTCGCAAAGCTTGTCCGGATGCCCTTCGGAGACAGATTCGCTGGTGAAGATGTAATTATTGCGCGCTTTGCTGGCCATATTGTTTTTCCCGTTGTAGACAAAGTTCATCCTGTCGGGGGAAATGGCATCACGTCTGCATGGAGGAGCAAGACACTTAGACCATTGATTCGGAAGTGCAAAAGAAACTTTTTGTGCACTTCCGGGTGGTGGCAAGCGAAGTCAAATCCCCACCCAGAACAGTTGCGGCGATTCTACATTGCAGCGCGAGAAGGTCAAGCAGAAGATGCGTTATTCTTCGGTCGCAGCCGCGCGGCTGTCACGGTGGTGTTGGATGACGCTGAAGGGAATCAGCGCAAGATACACCGCCGCGATGATGGTGAATGTGAACCACGGCTCGATGATGCATCCCGCGATGAACAAGCCCGAAAGCGCCATGAACGGTGCAGCCATATTGCTCTTGATCTTGATTTTCTTAATGGAGAACGTCGGGATGCGGCTTGCCATCATCAGCGAAACGAAGGGAACATAGAACAGGTTGAAATAGGGGTCGGAATACCATCCTGCGCCGAACTGGAAATACAGCACCATCGGCGCGATGCAGAGCAACGCTCCCGCAGGCGCGGGCACGCCTGTGAAGTATTTATCCGGTTCTTCCTTGGAAGGAGGCGGAGCATCAAAGATATGCGTGGTATTGAAACGCGCTAGACGCAACGCCGTGCAGACCGCACAGACCAGAACCGCCATCCAGCCGAAGCGCGGAATATCCTGCAAGGTCCACAGATAGACGATCATCACCGGTGCGACGCCGAAGCTGACAAAATCCGCCAGCGAATCGAGATGTGCCCCGAAGGTGCTCGAAGCATTGAGCATGCGCGCCAATCGGCCATCCATCCCATCGAGGAAAGCCGCCAGCAGAATGAACGTCACCGCCAGCTCATAGCGTTCATGCATCGCCCAGCGGATGCCGGAGAGGCCGATGCACAACGCGGCGAGTGTCACAATATTCGGAATCAGGTAGGATACCGGAAAACTACGGGGAGCGAATTTGCGATTGCGTTTTCTGATAGCCATGACTGAATCCTTGTATTAGTGGCGAATGCCGACGCGGGGCAGAGGCTGTTCACCATTCATATCCGCGATGACCGTCTCACCAGCTACCGCAAGCTGACCCACCGCCACCAAAGGGGTGACGCCTTTTGGCAGATATACATCCATGCGGCTGCCGAAGCGGATAAGGCCGAAACGCTCACCAGTGCTCACGCCCTGCCCTTCATGCAAGTAGCACACGATGCGGCGCGCCACGAGACCGGCGATCTGCACGAAGCCGACGTCTTTGCCGTTCGGGCAGGTCACGCGCACCATCTGGCGTTCGTTCTCTTCGCTCGCCTTGTCCAGCTCGGCGTTGAAGAACTTGCCGGGGTAATAATAAAGACGCGTGATGGTGCCTGCGGTCGGAACGCGGTTCACATGCACGTTGAACACGTTCAGGAACACGCTGACGCGGGTCAGCGGCTCATCGCCCAGGTCAAGCTGCGGCGGGGGAACGGCATCCACGATGAGGCTCACGACACCATCGGCAGGCGAGACCACGAGGCCTTCCTGCGCGGGGGTGACGCGCTCTGGGTCACGGAAGAAATAGACCACCCATGCGGAAAGTATGAGCATCACATTCCCAAGCAATTCCCAGCCCGCCAGATAGAACACGACCGTGATGGCCACGGCGATGGCGATGAAGGGATAGCCTTCTTTGCAGGGACGGGGGATGACTTTAACTATGGTATCAAGCATTCGTTCTTCCTTGTTGATTCTTATCTATATTCGCTAAACGTATAAACAGGCCATTTGCCTAAGGGCGCATCACTCACCTTGCCCCATGGTGTATCCGCGCTGACCGTCGAATTCATAGAGGTGTTCGGTCTTGATGAAGTCCACACCCGCATCGGCGAGGCGACCCAGCAGCGCGGCAATCGCCGCATGGCTCACTTCGCCGTGTTCGGCGGTGGAGAACACGCGGCAGCAGTATTGGTCGGTGAGTTTCAGCGATACTTCCGGATTCGGCCAGACCTTCAGGCCTTTGCTGGCGATGGTGTGCAGACGCAGGCTGCTATCCAGCGCGCCCTGAACCTTTTCGGGCAGTCCGGCGAAGGCATCCGTCCAATCCACAAACACATCTACGCCAACGAGCTTCTTGGTTTCTTTCTTCACGTCAGAACGCTTCTGCTCTTCGTGTCCAGTAGGTGCGCTATCGGCATATTCCACGGGTTTCAGCGTCACGGGCAGCTGACCAAGACGGGCGATGACCGCATCGGAGAATTCTTTGGTGCCGACGCGCGCGGTGCTCTGCTCGCTGAAGATGTCGCCCGTGTGGATACCTTCTTCGATGGTCTTGAGCCAAGCATTGTGGATTTTCGCGGCGGTCTTTCCCTGCCCCAGATGCACCAGCATCATGATGGCGCCATGCAACAGGCCGGATGGGTTGGCGATGCCTTTGCCCGCGATGTCAGGCGCAGAACCGTGGATGGCCTCGAACATGGCGAAGTCTTCACCGATGTTCGCGCTGCCCGCCAAACCGACCGAGCCGGATACTTCCGCTGCGATGTCAGAGATGATGTCGCCATAGAGGTTTTCCGTCACGATGACGTCGAACAGATTCGGCTTCGAGCTGATGCGCGCCGCGCCGATGTCGATGATATAATGATCGCTGGTGATGTTGGGATATTCCTTCGCCACTTCCTCGAAGGTCTTGTGGAACAAGCCATCCGTCATCTTCATGATGTTGTCCTTGCTCATGCAAGTCACTTTGCGGCGGTTGTTCTTCACGGCATATTCGAAGGCATAACGGATGATGCGCTCGGATGCGGAACGGGTGATGATTTTGAGACACTGCACCGCGTCCTGCGACTGGCGGTATTCGATGCCGGAATACAGGTCTTCCTCGTTCTCGCGCACGATGACCATGTTCATATTCGGGTGGTTGGTCTTCACGAAGGGCGCATAGCACACATTCGGGCGCACGTTCGCATAAAGGCCGAGGGTCTTGCGCATGGTCACGTTCAGGCTTTTATAGCCGCCGCCCTGCGGGGTGGTGATGGGGGCTTTGAGCAGCACTTTGTTGCGCTTCATGGTTTCCCATGCCTGCGGGGGGATGCCCGTGGTCACGCCCTTCTGGTATAGTTTCTCGCCGATTTCGATGCTCTCGACGATCAGATTCGCTCCCGCCTCACGCAGTATCTCTAAAGTAGCCTCCATGATTTCGGGGCCGATACCGTCACCATAGGCGACCGTGATGTGGGGAGCTGAGGTCATGCGAGATTCCTTATGCTTCGAGAGGATGAAAACCGCAGGAACAGTAAAGCGGCTGCGAATTTATCGCAACCGTAAATTGCTCTACGCGTTCGATTAAGAGGCTAATTTCGCACGGATTGCGTCCAGCGCCTCGCCCAGCTTGCTGCTGTCGGGGCCACCGGCCTGCGCCACATCGGCTTTTCCGCCGCCGGAACCGCCCATCTTCTCTGCACCCGCGCGCACAAGATCAGATGCGCTGAACACGCCCTGCAATTCCTGCGCGACGGAGACGACCAGCGAAGCTTTGCCTTCGAAATCCGTGCCCACGGCTACGATGGCCGCGCCTGTCTGTTTGCGGACAGAATCTGCCACGGAACGCAGTTCCTTCGGAGGCAAATCAGCGAAGGTCTTGCCCACATAGGTGACATTGCCGATGGTCTCGGCCTTCACCTCGTCCGCACCCGCGCCGCCCAGTGCTTGCGCACGCTTGGCATCAGAAAGTTGCTTTTCCAGTTTCTTCTTGTCGTTCACAAGCGCATCCACCTTTTCGGGCAGTTCGGCCACAGGTGCTTTCAGCACCGCCGCCGCATCACGCAGCAAGCTTTCCTGACGGGCAAAAGCGGCGTAAGCATCCGCTCCGGTCACCGCTTCCAAACGACGGATACCCGCCGCCACAGCACCTTCGCTGACGATCTTGAACAGGCCGATGTCGCCCGTGCGGGTCACATGCGTGCCACCGCATAATTCAACCGAAAGGTCAGTGGGATTATCGCGCGGGCCCATGGAAACCACGCGCACTTCATCGCCGTATTTTTCGCCGAACAGCGCCATCGCGCCCTTCTCGATAGCCACTTCCGGCGTGGTGATTTCGGTGGTCACTTCATGGTTCAGCCAGATGACGCGGTTCACATCCGCTTCCACCTGTGCCAGTTCCTCTTTGGTCAGCGGCTTGGGCTGGCTGATGTCGAAACGCAGTCGTTCCGGCGCGACCAGCGAGCCTTTCTGGGTGATATGCTCGCCGATGTTCTCGCGCAGCACTTTATGGAGGATATGTGTCGCCGAATGGTTCGCGCGGATGCGATTGCGGCGCGCGACGTCGATGGCCAGTTGCACCGCATCGCCCACTTTGAGGGCGGCGGAAAGCTTCACGCGATGCACGAACAAGCCATCCAGCGGTTTGGTGGTGTCGAGCACTTCGGCGATTTTCTTGCCATCGACAGAAATACTGCCCGTATCGCCCTGCTGCCCGCCGGATTCGCCGTAGAACGGCGTCTGGTTCACGATGACCAACGCTTCCGCGCCCGCAACCGCTTGCTCGACGGTATTGCCATCGACCAGAATAGCTTTGACGACCGCTTCCGCCTCGTCTTTGCTGTAACCTAAGAATTCCGTCGCGCCGAGTTTCTCCTTCAGGTCGAACCACTGCACGTTCACGGCCTGTGCGCCCGAGCCCGTCCATGCCGCGCGCGCCATGTCCTTCTGTTTTTTCATGGCGGCTTCAAACCCGTCATGGTCAACGCCAAGACCTTTATCACGCAAGATGGTCTCCGTCACGTCCACAGGGAAACCATAGGTGTCATACAGTTTGAAGGCCACATCGCCCGCCAGTTTTCCACCTGCGGGGATGGATGCGATTTCTTCTTCCAGCAGCTTCAAACCGCGCCCCAGCGTTTGTTTGAAGCGTTCTTCCTCGCTTTTGAGGTTTTCGGTGATGAGCGCCTGCGCACGCACCAGTTCGGGGTATGCCCCGCCCATCTGCGAAACCAGCGTGGGCACGAGTTTATACATCAACGGCTCTTCGCAACCCAGTTGGTGCGCATGGCGCATGGCGCGGCGCATGATACGGCGCAGCACATATCCGCGGCCTTCGTTGCTCGGCATCACGCCATCGGCCAGCAGGAAGCAGGACGCGCGCAGATGGTCGGCGATTATGCGGTGGGAAACGCGTTTCTCGCCGGATTCATCGGTCTTGGAAGCGGCTTTGGATGCATCGATGAGTTCGCGGAAACCATCGGTGTCATAGTTGTCATGCTTGCCCTGCAATACCGCAGCCACGCGCTCCAAGCCCATGCCCGTGTCAATGGACTGTTTAGGCAGGTCGATGCGCGTGCCATCGGGCAGCTGCTCATACTGCATGAAGACGAGGTTCCAGATCTCCACGAAACGCGCATCGAATTTGTCGTGTCCGGTCTCATCCAACGCCCATTCACCGTTGTGCTCCGGCCCATGGTCATAGAAGATTTCCGAGCACGGGCCGCAAGGGCCGGTGTCGCCCATCGACCAGAAGTTGTCGCTGGTGGGAATGCGCAGGATTTTTTCATCGGGCAGACCTGCAATCTCTTTCCACAGCGCGAAGGCTTCGTCGTCGGTGTGATAAACGGTCACGCCCAGCTTCTCCGCAGGAATACCGAAACGCTTGGTCAGCAGTTCCCACGCGAGACGGATGGCATCGCGCTTGAAATAATCCCCGAAGGAGAAGTTGCCCAGCATCTCGAAGAACGTATGGTGGCGCGCGGTGAAGCCCACATTGTCCAAATCGTTATGCTTTCCGCCTGCGCGCACGCATTTCTGCGAGGTCGCCGCGCGGTTGCCTTCCAGTTTCTCGATACCCGTGAAGTAGTTCTTGAACTGCACCATCCCCGCATTGGTGAACATCAGCGTCGGGTCGTTATGCGGCACCAGCGCGCTGGATGGCTTCACCACATGGCCGTTCTCAGCGAAGAATTCAAGGAAAGTCTTACGGATATCGTTCGTTTTCATCATCTTGTCTTTCACAACAATGGCCGGAAAACCCGAAGGCTTTCCGACCAGAGTTCACATTGCACTTCATTTTTAAGCGGCGTCTTCGGAACCTGCGTTGCCATCTTCCAAAGCTTTACCCAGCATACCCGCATTCGCGCGGATCTGCTTTTCGATCTCTTCCGCCACCTTGGGGTTGTCCTTCAGCCACTGGCGCGCGTTCTCGCGACCCTGACCGATGCGGGTACTGTTATGGGAGAACCATGCACCGGATTTCTCGATGATGTTCGCCTTCACGCCGAGGTCGAGCAATTCGCCCGTCTTGGAGATGCCTTCGCCGTAGAGGATGTCGAACTCGACCACGCGGAACGGCGGGGATACCTTGTTCTTCACGACCTTCACCTTGGTGGTGTTGCCGATGATTTCCTCTTTGTCCTTCAGCGCGCCGGTGCGGCGGATGTCGATACGCACGGAAGCATAGAACTTCAGCGCGTTACCGCCGGTGGTCGTTTCGGGGTTTCCGAACATCACCCCGATTTTCATGCGGATCTGGTTGATGAAGATGATGGTGCAGTTGGATTTCGCGATGGAACCGGTCAGCTTGCGGAGCGCCTGGCTCATCAGACGTGCCTGAAGACCCATGTGGGAATCGCCCATCTCACCTTCCAATTCCGCGCGTGGCACGAGTGCCGCCACGGAGTCCACCACCAGCAGGTCGATAGCGCCGGAACGCACCAGCGTGTCGGCGATTTCGAGGGCTTGTTCACCGGTGTCGGGCTGGGAGACCAACAGGTCGTCCACATTCACGCCGAGCTTGCGGGCATAGGCAGGGTCGAGCGCGTGTTCGGCATCGACGAAGGCGCACACGCCGCCTTTTTTCTGGCATTCCGCCACCGCATGCAGCGTCAGCGTGGTTTTGCCGGAGCTTTCAGGACCAAAGATTTCGATGATACGGCCCTTGGGCAGACCACCCACGCCGAGGGCGATGTCAAGGCCGAGCGAACCGGTCGAGATGGAGTCCACCTCAACGCCTTCATGCTGGCCGAGCTTCATGATCGAGCCTTTACCGAAAGCGCGTTCGATCTGCGTGAGGGCACTTTCTAAGGCTTTTTGCTTATCCATGGAGAAATCCTGTTTTTCTTTGATGATGGTGGGTGCTCGTGATGCTCTGAAACCTATAGTAGATTGCGGCGCATGGCAAGCTTAATTGTTGTAACAGAAATCAAAACTTGCGACATCGCTGGCCGACTAGAGATTCGTCCTTGACACACAACCCCCGGTTTATTGTAAAATCAAGGGTGAAAGTTGCTGCAAGCGAGTTGGATGTTGATTACATCCGCCACTTCAGGAATACTGGCCTAGCCGTCTTAAATAACGAAAAAAATATCGGGGAGACTCACCATGGACTACACGACGGATTGGCGCGATTCCACGTGCCGGCTGAACATCAAAGGCACTTTCACCTTCAGCGATAACGCAAAATTCCGCGAAATCCTCTCCCTACTGAAAGACGAGAAAGTCGCCATCTTGGAGCTGGACTTGAGCGACCTGCAATTCATCGATTCCGCCGCGCTGGGCATGTTGCTGCTTCTGCATGATGAAGCCCAGAAGAAGCAAAAGCGCGTCAGCATCTCGGGTGCGCAGGGGCAGATAAAGAAGATGTTGCAACTCTCCAATTTTGAAGAGATATTCAACATCTCTTACAGCTGAGGCGTTCCCAGCCGTTCCCCTAGCATCGAGAAAAGCATGGATATTCCTTGCGCATCGCCCCATGAGGCACGCATTCGTGCCGCCACCATCCTGCTCATCGAGGATGATCCCCTCAGCCTGTCGCTGACCGTGGCTGCGCTTGAAACCCACGGCTTCCACAACATCATCCAGACCACCGATTCCGCATCCGCCTTGGCCGCCCTTCGCAGCAGCACGCCTGACCTTGTCATCCTCGACCTTGTCATGCCCGATACGGATGGATTCGACATCTGCCGCGCGCTCAAATCCAAATCCAGTCTGCAGGATGTGCCCATTCTGGCCTACACCGCGCTGGATAACGAAGAGAAACGCCTCACCATCCTCACCATGGGGGCAAGCGATCTCGCTATCAAGCCGATTAATCCGGAAGAGTTGATTGCCCGTTGCCGCATCCACTTGGAGAAACGTTTCATCCTGAAGGATTTGCAGGATTACCGCTCCCGCATGGAGGAGGATCTGGCCAACGCGCGCGCCATGCAAAACATGTTGATGCCCGACATCGACACGATAAAATCCGTCGAAGCACAACACCAGCTGGACATCAGCACCCTGTTCATGCCCTCCATGGCCATCGGCGGGGATTTCTGGGGCATCCACCGCCTTCCCTCGCCGCATAAGCTCGCCCTTTACATCGGCGATTTCACAGGACATGGGGTCACGGCAGCCATCAACGTCTTCCGCCTCTGCGCGTTGATGGGTAAATTGCCGGATTCCGTGCTTGCCCAACCTGCGGAATGCCTTGCCCAGATAAACCAGCAGCTCCACGCCATCCTGCCCGTGGAACTATACGCCACCATGTTCTACGGCGTGTTGGACACCCATGAAAACACGGTTGAATATTGCGTGGCAGGCTCTCTTCCTCCCCTGCTTCTGCGTCAGGCCACCCGCGATTTCACCTTGCTTGAGGGCAGCGGCCTCCCCCTCGCCGCCACTGCTAATGCGTCCTATCGCTCCCACAAGCAAGCGTTTCACGTCGGCGATACGCTGATGCTTTACAGCGACGCCCTGACGGAAACCCCCAATCGCAAGAACGAATACCTTTCCATCGATGCGGTCGGAGAGAGTCTGGCATCCCAGCAGGGCACAGGCATCACTGCGCGGATGATGCTTAAACAGGTGGACGAGCTTTTCAACGCCTTCACCGACGGCGTTCCGCCAAAAGACGATTTCACGCTCAATTTCTACCGCAGGCTGCCGGATTAGACCGCGCCTGCATTAATACCCTATTAAGTAAATTCGCGTATACTCCGGCTGAATCCTGCCATTTCCACATGTGAATGCATGCGCCCTGAAGATTCGATATTCGCGCTTGTCGCGCCTTCCATCGCTGTCTGGCTGTTAAGCCTTGGGGTCTTCTTCGCGCTATACCTGCATTACCGCAAATCCTCGCTGCGCGAGCGTGCGCGCCGCAACAGCCATGATGCCCGCCTCCGCCGCCTGCACAACAACATCCCCGGCATCGTCTATCAGGCGACGACCACGCCCGGTTCCGGCACCCGCACCATCTACATCAGCGACCGTATCTCCGAATATGGCGTGACTCCTCAGGAGATTTACGCCGACGAGAAAGCCATCACCAATCTCATCCATCCGGATGATGCGATGCGTGTGTACATCACCCTCGCCAAATGCGCCCAGTTCGGCACGAATTTCCACGAGGAATATCGCCTCCTTCACGGTGATGTCACCAGCTGGATTGAAGTCCGCGCCATCCCCACCCGTGAGGATGACGGCAGCATCACATGGGACGGCATGATGATAGACATCACCGCCCGCAAACTCGCGGAAGAAGCTCTGCGCGCCAGCGAAGACCGTTTGAAGCTCATGGCGCTTGCGCTAGCCAACAGCCCGAATGGCGTGTGCCTCGCGGAAGTCTCCGGCGAGAGCATGCCGATTGTCTATCTGAACCCCGCCTATTCCGAAATCACCGGCTATTCGCAGGACGAAGCGGTTGGGCAGCAGATATTCTTCCTCCATGACAATCCGGACAATCAGGAAAACCTCCGCACCCTGCAAAGCTTCCTCTCACTGGGCATATACAAACGCCACGTCATGCTCACCAAGCGTAAGGATGGCAGTGAATACTGGTGTGATTTCTCGCTCTCGCCCATCCGCAACCGCTTCGGCGACATCACGCATTATGTGGTGGTGCTCAGCAATATCACCGACCTGAAGAATACCCAGCAGAAGCTGGAACAAGCCAATCTCGAACTACAGGCCAATAACGCCGCGCTGGAAGAGGCGAGAAAGGTGGCCGAGGCCGCCACCATCGTCAAACGCGACTTCCTCGCCAATATGAGCCATGAGATTCGCACGCCGCTTTTCGGCATTCTCGGCACCGTGCAGCTTCTGGCGCGCTCCTCGCTGAACAAGGATCAGAAACAATGGGTGAACATCCTGCGGCACACGGGGGATTCCCTCTTCTCGCTCATCAACGACATTCTGGATTTCTCCAAAATCGAATCGGGCAATATCGAGTTGGAGGAGACCGCTTTCAACCCCGCCCAGCTGGCAGACGAAGTGCTGGAGCTGCATCGCCGCGCCGCCACAGGCAAGCGCATCATCTTCACGCTGGATGTGGATCGCAACCTCCCCCGCATCTTCTTGGGCGATAGCGAACGCATCCGCCAGATTCTCGGTAACTTCATCTCCAATGCCATCAAGTTCACGGAGTCAGGCAAAATCAGCATCTCGGTCGATTTGTTGAGCGTCAATACCCGCAACGATGATTATCGCGTGCGATTCTCCGTCACCGACAGCGGAAGGGGCATCGCGAGAGAGAATCTGGAGCGCATATTCGAGCAATTCACGCAGGAAGATGCCTCCACCAGCAGGCGTTATGGCGGCACGGGGCTCGGCCTCGCCATCTCAAAACAGCTGGCCGAGCTGATGCACGGCAATGTCGGCGTGGAAAGTCAGCTGGGAAAAGGCTCCACCTTCTGGCTTGATTTGTATCTCAACCGCCCCAGCGAAGATGCCGTCGGATTGGATATCCAACCCGCCGCCTTCCAACCCCGTCAGCTGCAGTTCAATGACAGCCGCATTCTTCTGGCGGAGGATAATCCCATCAACCGTACGGTCATCACCGCGATGCTCGACCAGCTCGGCATCAAGGTGAAAACCGTGGAGAACGGCGCCGAGGCGGTCGATGCCTACCGCCAATCCGTCTTCGACATCGTGCTGATGGATGTACAGATGCCCATCATGGGCGGGTTCGAGGCCACTAAGCTCATCCGCCTCGAAGAAGAGACCAGCGCGCGCAAGCGCACGCCCGTCATCGCATTCACCGCGAATGTCACCGAAGGTTTCAGGCAGGAATGCATCGATTCGGGGATGGACGATTACCTGCCCAAGCCACTCCGCGCCGACCTGCTCGCTAAGACCCTCCAGCAATACATCGCGCCATCCGGGCAGGAAAGCGACGAAAAGATTCTGCCCATGCAGGAAATCCCCACCGCCTCCATCAGCATACCCCATCTCGATACCTTGAAAACCTTGATGGGCAAGCAATTCCCCGAATTATGCGAGACCTTCTTCGAAGACAGCGCCATGCGTCTGGGCGAGATACGCCAGAACATTCAGCTGCAGGATTACGCGCAGATGTCGCGCGTCGCCCATTCCCTCAAATCCGCCACCTTGAACATGGGCGCGCCGGTACTGTTCGAGCTATGCCGAAAGTTGGAGGGGCATAATATGAATGATGGAGAGGATTCTCTCACCCTCTTGCAAGCTGCGGAAGAAGAATTCTTGCGGGTGAAGAACGAAATCACCACCTATCTGCAGCAATAAGCCTAGCTGGCTTTACGCATGATCCAGCCGCCGCCCAGCATCCGCTCCCCGTCATACATCACGCATGCCTGACCGGGTGTGATGGCGGATTGCGGCTCGTGCAAGACGATATCTGCGAAGCCTCCCTCGCTGCCGTATAGTGTCGCGGGAACGGCTTTCTGCGCCGAACGCAGCTTCACCGATACGGGCGCGCCTTCCGCTGGAACGCTCGCGCCGCCAAGCCAGTTCAGCTGCCGCACGCGCAGCCTGTCCTCGAACAGCGCCTCTTTCGGGCCGACGATGACCTGTTTGTTGACGGCATCCACCTTCACCACATACAACGGTTCGGGCGACGAAACGCCGATGCCGCGCCGCTG